>CAMWXM010000117.1 GCA_947178195.1 uncultured Ruminococcus sp. | reverse complement strand
TGAATAATCCGGCGTCCGTGTCCCTGCTGTCCGGGGGCAGGAAACCGCAAATCCGTTTTTAAGTAAACCGCCATTCCGGCGGTGGAAACCTTTATCATAAAACCTTTAGAATGTAGCCATGCACCGTTTGGTGTAAATACATTCAAAGGAGGTCATGGCTATGACCAAGTATCGAGAGATTCTCAGGCTTAAAAGTCTGGAACTCAGTCAGCAGAGCATTGCCGACAGCTGCAATGTATCCAAGAAGACGGTCAATCGTGTTTTAAAGCGTGCTGAGGAATTAGGCGTTTCCCGGCCACTGGATGAAAACGACACCGATTCTGTCCTTGCAGAAAAATTTTTTCCTTCTGCAAATCAAGTCACATCCAATAAAAGGATGCCAGATTATGCTTACATCCGCAAGGAACTGCTTCGCAATGGAGTCACAAAAAAACTTTTGTGGACGGAATACATGGAGGACTGCCGTGCCAATGGCGAAGAGCCGCTCATGTATTCTCAGTTCTGCTATCACATCCAACAGGATGAGCAGAAACGACGTGCTACCATGCATATCAACCGCAAGCCTGCGGAACAGGTTGAAGTGGACCGGGCAGGAGATCCTGCAACTATCATTGACCCTGATACCGGAGAAATCATCAAAGCCTACATATTTGTTGGTGTAATGACCTACAGCCAGTATGCATATGTGGAAGCTTGTCTGGATATGAAGCAGAAATCGTGGATCAATGCTCACATTCATATGTACGAATATTTTGGCGGTGTCGCAAGGATACTCGTACCGGATAACTGCAAGACTGCAGTTGTTCACAATGGCGGATTTAAAGACCGGCAAATCAATGAAACCTATCAGGAAATGGCTGAGCACTATGGCACCGCTATTATTCCGGCACGTGCCAGGGCTCCCAAGGACAAGCCGAATGCTGAAGGGACGGTAGGAAACATATCTACCTGGATCACAGCAGCACTTCGGGATGAACAGTTCTTCTCCCTTGCCGAATTAAACCGGGCAATCAGAGCTAAGCTCGAACTGTTCAACCAAAGGCTCTTTCAGAAGAAAGAGGGTAGCCGGCTAAGCTTATTTCTTGAGGAAGAAAAACCATTGCCGGCACCATTGCCTGCTACCCGTTTTGAACTGAGCGACTGGAAAACAGCCACCGTCCAGTTCAATTATCACATATCTGTGGACGGAATGCTATATTCAGTTCCGTATGAATACATCAAAAAGAAAGTTGATGTACGGGTAACAGATACCATTATTGAAATTTTCTACAATCATAACCGCATTGCTTCCCACCGCCGTCTGAAAGGACGTCCCGGGCAGTACAGCACCATTACCGGGCATATGCCGGAAGAACATCAGAAATATCTGGAATGGAACGGCGACCGCTTCCGTAAGTGGTCTGAGCGGATTGGCATAAATACGTACACTGTGATTAATGCGATATTAACCTCCAAAGGTGTGGAACAACAAACTTACCGAAGTTGTATGGGACTTCTGAAGCTTGCCGGGAAATACTCAGATGCATTGCTGGAAGCAGCCTGCAAAAAAGCTTTATCCTATACAGCATCACCAAGTTATAAGAGTGTTAAAAACATCCTTGTAACGGGTTCTGAAAAGCTTGCATCAGAAACAACGGATACAAAGACCACACACAAAGCACACGGCATCACAAGAGGTGCCGACTACTATCGGAGGTAATCGTTATGACCAATCAGAGTACAATTGATAAATTAATTGAAATGCGCCTTACGTCAATGGCAGATGCATTCCGTAACCAACTTGACGATCCAAAGTTCAAGGAGATTCCCTTTGAAGATCAATTCGGCATGCTGGTAGATATTGAATACAGCAACCGTAAAAACAATCGCCTGAAAAGACTGATTAAGAATGCCGGATTCGACCAGCCGGAAGCGTGTATCATGGATATCAACTACACTTCCGGGTGCAAGCTGAACAAGGAGCTGATTAACAGACTTGCCACTTGTGAGTATATATCTGAATACCGGAATCTTTTTATTACCGGCGCTACAGGCTGTGGTAAGACTTACATGGCCTGTGCCTTTGGTATGGAGGCCTGTAAGCAGTATTATAATACGAAATATGTCCGCCTTCCGGATATGCTTATCGATATAGAAATAGCAAGGACAGAAGGTAACTATAGAAAAGTCATGGCAAAATATGCCAATCCTTTGGTTCTGATTCTCGATGAATGGCTTCTTTTAAAGCCTACAGATTCAGAACAAAAGGATATCTTCGAACTCCTTCACCGAAGACGCAAGAAATCATCTACGATTTTCTGCTCCCAGTATGGGTTCGAGGAATGGTATGACCAACTTGGTGGCAATGCCAGTCCTTTGGCAGATGCAATCATTGATCGTATTGCCCATGATAGCTATCGTATCAATATCACAAGCATCGATGCCGAACATGACATCTCGATGCGTGAGGTATATGGCTTAGACAAAACATTACGCGAGTAAACTCGCACAAGGGGTTTCCGTTAGTCCGGACAGGCGGTTTCCCGCCTGCCGGATTTGCGGTGTTACCGCACCATAATATTCAAAAACTGAATTTTTCGTGAAATTATTTATCTGCCTTGCCGGCAACGACCGTGAATTATAAAATTCTAAAGCTCGCAACCGCCCGTATCCCTTATAATAGTCTTCATACTAAAGGCAAGGAGGTGATTACCATGCATAACTATGCTCCTTTATGGAAAACGATGAAGCGCAAGAACTTTTCACAGTATATCATTGCATTCACAAAGTAATTCCCATAATCATTCTGTATCACAAGAGGTCTGAACGCCTTAAATCCGGCAGTGTGTAATCTGCCGGATTTAGGGCGAAGCCTCTGTTGCAATTTATGACTCCCATATCTGCTCAAACATTTCCTTCCGAAAAGGTCTGTGACTGTAAGAAAAATCGTATCTTATATTCTGCTCTCTTCTATGCATTCGTAAACAAAACGCTCTCTGCTTCCGCAAGTTCCTCTTCGGTATAACCGAATGATACAATCTGGTCCTTTGCCGCACCAGCCTTAATCATCCTCTCAATCGCATTAATCCGTTCTTTTTTTATGCCTCTTTCAATTCCCTTTTCAATGCCTTCCTCAATCCCTATGGCCTTAATGTTTTCCGACAAATTACACATGGTCTGTATCCTCCCTTCCAGTTCCGATGTCATTATCATTCCGTATTCTTCCGTAAGTATGCGCTTCTTTTCCTCCACGTCTGTTTGGGAAAGCAGCTTCTCCAGCATGGAAATCAGTGTATTTCGGGAATCCTTTCCGGTCTTCCCGCTTCTTACATTGATAATAATACCCCGCATCAAGTCTATGCCGTACGAACTTCCTTTATTTCCAAAAACAGTATTTCTGCCAAGATTAATCTCCTCAATGGAGTCGCCGTCCTCGCTGTTATCCATACAAATCCAAATACTTCGAACCTTTTTCAGATTGTCATAATCACTATGATAAAATTCCGTCTGCTTCTGCGCGGAAATCATTCTTGCCAGGTAAAATATAATCCTGTTCTCCAAATGATACCCCAACTTACCGGGATCTGATGACTTTTGCGCTTCAATATTGATCAGGAACTTCATTTCCGTCTCTTTATGATATGCCGTAAAGCGGATGTCAAAGAAAATCTTTCCCTCTCCCGGGATACTGTCCTCTGTATTGGATGCTTTTACGCGCCCCATGTTCGACAGCCCTGCATCCAATACCGATTTCGGTAAACTTCAAGCGATATCTTCAAAAAAATATCAACTAATATTAACAACATCAAATTTGATACTTACGCTACAACGCTTTAAAACTTATTTTACAGGTAATTATAGATATGATGGATATAATCGAGAAAACGACAGAGACCTCAAAACACAAGTCTCTGCCATTTAGTCAATTCAATCGTTTAATTACTTTTTCAATATCTTCCTGCCCAATAGACACCACACATTCTTCATTCTCAATTTCAGATACAGTATATTGTTGCAAAAGCATCCGCAAAATATTCTCCATGATAACACTATGGGGTCTTACATCTTGTTTTTTCAGCAAGAAAGCTTCTAACAAAAGAAATGCATAAACCATTTCATTATCTTTGCTTTTTAGTTTTTTTTGCAAAAAGTGCATCATCTGAAATTGATGCTTCTCGTGTTGAGAGAATCTATAAGTATAGTATTCGTCAAAATCATCACCTAAAAATAAGCTACCAGGTCTCCCAAATAATTCTTGCACATCCGGTAATATTTTATGCAAATATTCTACTTGTAAGGACAATGGTATTTGATTATCTTCTATTGAATTGTATGATATAAAATCCTCAAATGCATCTTCACATTTTGTATAATTGTTCTGATTATAAGCGAGTGCATTTGCGGGTTTATTATTCAGCCTACTCACAATCAAGTCTATTGCGTTTTTGTTAAAACGAATGAACAATCCATATCTCATACTCATCAAACCACTGCTCACTCGCGAAAGCTCAGAATTATGTTTACACAATTGTACTAAAGCCATCATCAACAAGTGTAAATTAATTGCTGCATTTTTTGTTTTATTTATCTTGCACAAATTGATATATTCAGTGACTTGCCTTAATATTTCACTCATTAATTTAATTTTAAAATCAGCCTCTATAACCGTCTTGTTCAAACTTGTAATTTTCTCTCTAGAAACATCAATATTTAAATAATTTGATGGAAAATTAAATAAGCAAAAATTATTAAGATATTGAACTATCCTTGTATCAACTTTAAACAACATGCTCCATATGTCATCAACATCTGTATCATATAATTTGATTCCAGAATTCAAAATTGAACCAATTTGATTATTTCTTTTAATATCAATCAAAAGTCCATAGGGATAATTTTTAATAAAATCGTTGGTTCTTATTGTTCTTTCTAAACTAACATTCTCAACAATCTTCCCTGAATCCAAAAATGGAACAAAAAGTATATCATTATTAGAAATTTTTTTTCTTAGTGCCTTCGATTCTAATAATATTTCTTTTTTATTAATCTCATCATGAATGAGAATATTACAAGAAATATCTTTCATAGTATCGCAGATATAGTCAATAATTTCATTTGGCTGAATATTATGGCTAATCTTTTTGTCAATATACAATGTAATTTCTGTACCTATGTCTAATTTGTCATCTTTTTCAATAAAAAAGCAACCATCATAATTAGGAATATGTAGCTTTAAGCCTTCTTTTTCATCTAAATAATACTTTGTTTTCACATCAATCTCTCTACAGATCATAAAGGCTGACAAAAAACCAATTCCGAAATTGCTAATTGGCTTATAATCTATTTCCAAATCGCGATACTCATCACCAGAATAGAAACTACGTCCAATGCTTGTAAAATATCGCTCGATTTTAAATCTATCCATCCCCGTTCCGAAGTCTTTAATTCTAAAGAACTTTCGTCCCTGTAATTGACCGAGCGTTATATATATTGTTTGATCAAAATCTTTATCTATTGAGGCTCTAACTGCTATCGCATCAATGGAATTCTGTATTAATTCTCTTGCAAACACCGCTTTTTTAGCATAAATATTATCTCCAGTCAAAAGAGGTATAAGCGTAGGAATATAGGCTTCAAAATTATAGTTGTCTATAGCATTTGGTAAATTGTTTTTTTCAATTTTAGGCGTTACATAATACAATTTTAATCCAACAATTTTAAAATAATCTTCATATTTACTTATTATCAGTTCGAACTCTTTGACAAATAAAACCGCCAACTTATGAGCTGTAGCAGAATTACATCTAAGATCAATAAAAGCACTCCGACGATCAGCATCCGAATGAATCATTATTTTTTGAACAGGAACACTTTGATGGAACGCTGTTTCATCTAGCTTTATATTAACTTTATATTTAATGTACTTATTGTAAAAACTTCCTGCATAATACCGTAACATCAAATAGATATCTGTGATAAAAATACTAATCATACTAAAAGATAAATAGTATTTTGCTTTTTTGTTTTGAATAGAATCAAATATCTCATCACAATCATTCTTTAAGTTATTTAAATCACTTTGCTCAAATATTTTCAAATATTGTTTCTTATCAAAACCAACCTCCGAAATACTGCTAAATAATAAGTCATCTAAGATACTATAGTACGATAAATCAACGTTTTCTTTGCCTAGTATCTGTTTGAGTTTTAGAATTCTATAGTTCATCGCATACAACAAAAAGAATACACATAGGCTATTTGTTTCAAATATTTTCTGTATCTCTTCAAATCCTACAAAGACACTTTCCAACCACTTGAGCATATTAGCGTAATCATCTGCAACAATATTAATTTTATCGATAGCAACCGTGTATTTAAAAAACAAATCCGGATTGTTTAATTCTAATACATTAAGAAGCCTTACCCTTGTATCACTATTCCCTGATTTCGGCGGAATCTGTCTGATCGTTATAGGTTCAAGTTGATCGTTATTATAAACAAATTTACGTTGTACTAACTCTAAATCACTGTCTTTATCATAAAAATCAATAATATTAAATGTATGCTTCACAACACGATTAGTACTCACAGATCCCCCAGCAATAATATTAATTACATTTTTCGTATTTTCATAATAAGAATCTGTAATCAACGGTCTTTCCAAATCAAAATGTTTATGACCATGTAATACAGTTTTTACATGAGCTTGCTGCAGTTGTTGAATAATATTTGTATAATTTCGAATTAAACCAGAGTCTCCATATTTACTATAAACCTCTGGAAACAAATAAAAATGATGATGAAAAAAAGCAACAATATTATAATCATCATATTTGTTTAGTTCTCTCTTAACCCTCAGTATTTGTTTGGGCGCAATCTCACCAAAATCAACAAAAGTTTTGGCCTTTGTCTGCGTGTCAAAAAACTCCAATAAATTCTTTTTATCAATTCCAAACGTATCAAATTGAGCGTCGTCAATTATTTTTATATTTTTAAGTAGTTTTTCATCAATCATTGACTCTTCTTTCAATCCGCAAGAATTAAAGCCAGCAAAAGCTATTCTACTATCATTGTATACTTTTAATAACGAAAAATCATCAGAATCGTAGAAAGTAGGAATTGAGCCATAGAAACCATTTAGAAAAGCACTATACTTTTTCCAACGTTGAGTGATATCTTCTTCTCTCATAATATCATGATTGCCAGGTACAAATAAAAAATCTGCCTTTTCTATATTTGTAGTTTCTTTTAACTCATTGAAAATAATATTGAAAAACTCTACTGCCTCGGATATTATACTATCATTTAAACCACAGCGTCCTTCAAATATATCCCCAGTAACAATGACACTCTGTATATTATTAATGTTTTCGTTTTCTATATCAGAAATAATTCTATATGCAATATCTTTTGATGCCATATATGTATCACCAATGTGAATATCCGATAAATGAAGTATTCTAAATAGTTTCATAAAAACCTCCACATATTATTTAGTAAATTATACCATAATTAGACATAAATTACAATTATTCAACGTAATTTGTCGAAAAAGGCCATTTCCTGTCTGCGTCATAGGCATACTCCGTGTACAGGCTACTGTTTCTCAGGCTTCTGATGCAGCCTATAATAGTCAACCACCAATCGGAATAAAAAAAAATCTTGAAACTATCATTTCATCACTATATTTAGTGCACATAAAGTGACAGAATATACCTACAATGTACTTGACCTAGTAAAAAAAGTGACCGATAATGGAACTACAATAGCCAAGTACGGCAATTATCCTAACGACTGTAACCATATACATAAAAAGACTGTTATAAGAATGACTGTCAGAAAACACATAGAAAAAGTCGAACTCTCAATGTTCGAATATCTTACCATTAATGATATGTATTAAATTAAAAACAATAAACGTATATATTGACAGCGATAGGAGATTAAGGGTAGAATAAGAAATATTTATAATTTTTCCAAAAATGTAATTGATATATTTAAAGTATATTGAGATTATTTTTATTGGAATAAAATATTACTTTAAATATGACTACTTTTACATTTTAATCAAAAGGAGATGAGATATTATGAATAAATTTATAAAATTGGAATAGCTGTCATATCCATATTGGGAGACGGTGGCTTTATTTTTAATATTTTGCTAAAAATATTTCATTATATTAAAAATCAATACAATGAGGATAAAGTTTATGGATTAGTATTTATAGGGATTATTGCCATATTTATTTTGTTATTTTGTGTGTATTTTATACTACCTATTATAGAATGGTGTTTTATAGATAAATTGCATAAGCGTGAAATAGATAAAGGAAACCGTGATGTGAAAATCGCAAGAAATCAGACAAATAAAATAATTGATTATTATATAGCAAGTAAAAAAAGAAGAAAAAACATAGATGAGAAAAAAATTAATGAATTAATAGAGGAATTAAAAAATTTAAAAGAGGACTAAAAAATGGATGATATAGTTATTTAGGCAGATATATTATACCCGATATGAGAGCGCTGCCTT
>CAMWXM010000116.1 GCA_947178195.1 uncultured Ruminococcus sp. | reverse complement strand
TTTGTACAGCTTCAGATAAATTATGCTGATTGGGAAAACCCTGATGTAACTGCACATGAAAATTATGAAGTTGCAAGAAAGCATGGCAAGTCCATTATCGTTATGGAGCCGGTAAAAGGCGGTAATCTTGCCGATCCTCCGAAAGAAGTTTGCGAAGTACTGAAAGCTGCCTCTCCAGATGCATCTTTTGCATCATGGGCTATTCGATATGCAGCATCCCTTGACGGTATCGTCACTGTTTTGTCCGGTATGTCCAATATTGAACAGATGGAGGATAATCTGTCATATATGAGAAACTTTCAGCCGCTGAATGAGGAGGAACAGAAAATCATTCAGGCAGCACAGAGGAGTCTCGGAAATTCCTCTACAATTCCATGCACTGCTTGTCATTACTGTACAGACGGCTGTCCTAAGGGTATTCAGATACCTGATATTTTTGCCGCAATGAATAAGCAGCTTGGAAATGGACAGATCACAGAGGCACAAGATTTATACAAGGCTGTAACAGAAGATGGACGAAAAGCTTCAGATTGCATAGAATGCGGTCAATGCGAGTCTGCCTGTCCTCAGCATCTTAATATTATTGACTATCTTAAGCAGGGAGCTGGGATTCTGGAATAAAAGGAATTACGAAACTGAAAAAATGCACTGATGATCCAGAGGCGGAATTACAATTGAAGATGACGTTATGATTGCTGCAAACCATATGAAAGAGATGTACTTCTTTGCAAGCCAATCGTAATCAAGAAGGGAGCATGGAAATGAAAACACTCATTATTTATTATTCACAGTCAATGGGAAATACTCGCAGAATAGCCGAAATGATACAGAAATCCGTTGGTGGAGATATTGCAGAAATCGAAACTGTCACGCCATATACTGGAAGCTATGAGGATATTGTAGAACAAGGACAAGAGGAAGTAAACAGCGGATTTATGCCTGAAATTAAACCTTTATCCGTCAATCCTGACGATTATGACAAAATTATTCTCGGAACTCCTACATGGTGGTATACAATGGCTCCTGCAATGAAATCGTTCCTTAACAGAAATAATTTATCCGGAAAAACAGTGCTTCTTTTTCAGACGCATGGCGGTTGGCAGGGACATGTGTTTGAAGATATGAAAGCTATGATTCAAGGCAATATTACTGGAGAATTTGCTGTACAGTTTGATTCAACAGGCGGTGATGAACTGATTACTTCAATTTCTGAAATTGAACAGTGGATCGGGAGCGTAGCAAATGACTGATGAACAAAAAATTATACGATTGTATAAAGAAATGTATACTGCAATGGTCAATAAAGACAGAAAAGAGCTTGAACGTATACATGATGATACATTTGTACTGATTCATATGACAGGAATGCAGCAAATGAAAGCTGTGTATATTGATTCGATTATGGATGGCACGCTGAATTATTACTCAGCACAGCATGAAAATATGCAGGTGAAAATCACAGGAGATACTGCAAAACTGGAAGGACAGAGTTTGGTAAATGCAGCAGTATTTGGCGGCAGAAGGCATACATGGCGGTTACAGCTTGAATTTCAGCTTATCAAAAGAAATGATAACTGGTATTTCACGTCAGCATCAGCTTCAACATACTAAGCGGGAGGAAATATTATGAAAACAAGAAAATTAGGCGAAATAACGGTATCAGAGATTGGTATGGGCTGTATGGCTTTTTCCCATGGATACGGAAAAATACCTCCCGAGCAATATAGTATAGAAGCAATTCAAAACGCATATCAGCACGGTTGTACATTTTTTGATACCGCAGAAGTCTACAGTCCGAATCTGGCAGGCATCGGTCACAATGAACGTATTGTCGGAAAAGCGCTGCATAATGTGAGAGAGCATACAGTGCTTGCCACCAAGCTGTTTCTGAACAGTTCGGAAGTAAGAGCAGATGGTTCAGTATATAAAGCAGTTCGCAGGCATCTGGAAAGTTCTATGGAACGCCTGCAAACAGATATAATAGATCTCTATTATTTACACAGAACAAGCGGAGGTGTCAGGATAGAGGATATTGCTGAAGCCATGGGAATTCTGATACAAGATGGTATGATACGTGGCTGGGGATTGTCTCAGGTTGATGTTGATATTATCGACAGAGCACATCAGATAGTTTCTCTTAGTGCAGTTCAGAATATCTATTCCATGGTGGAGCGTGACGTAGAAAAAGAGGTGATTCCTTATTGTATCAGTCACAATATCGGAGTCGTACCTTTCTCTCCTATAGCCAGCGGTCTTTTGTCAGGAAAAATCACAACGGAAACAATGTTTGAACGAAATGATGACGTGAGAAATTGGGTTCCGCAGTTGAGCAGAGAAAATATAGCCGGAAATCAGCCTATCATTGATCTTTTGCAGCAATTTGCAGATATGAAAGATTCCACCAGTGCCCAGATATCACTGACATGGATGCTGCATAAATATCCGAATGTTGTTCCGATTCCCGGTTCAAAAAATAAAGAGCGTATCATTGAAAATCTGAATGCTTCCGAAGTTACACTGACAGAAGAGGAATTCCGTTCGCTGGAAGAATCGCTTAATAAGTGCAGAGTATATGGACACAGAGGATTTAATCGCTGAAAAAGGAGAATTTAATTTGAATATGAAAAAGGATGTTATGATTTTAACCGGTGCGGGTCAGATAGGTATGGCGATCGCACGCAGAACAGGCTTTGAAAAGAAGATAGTTATCGGAGACAAAAGCTTTGAAAATGCCCGAAGTATTTCAAGAATCATGAACGATGCAGGATTTGATACGATACCTTTTGAAACGGATATTTCTTCCCGTACGTCGATATTAAATTTAATCTCTGAGGCTCAGAAGTACGGTGAAATATCTGCGATGATAAACGCTGCAGGAGTATCTCCGAGTCAAGCTCCTATTGAAGCAATATTGCAAGTTGATCTTTATGGAACGGCAGTGCTGCTTGAGGAAGTTGGTAAGGTCATAAAACCGGGCGGTGTTGGAGTAACTATCTCAAGCCAAAGTGGTTTTCGTATGCCTGCACTCACTCCTGAGCAGGACGAACTGCTTGCAACGACTCCGACCGAAGAACTGCTGAATCTGGAAATACTTCGCCCTGAGAATATCAAAGATACCCTTCATGCATATCAGATGACGAAACGCTGCAATGAGAAGCGTGTAATGGCGGAGGCAGTCAAATGGGGAAAGCGTGGCGCAAGACTAAATGATATTGCTCCCGGAATAATCGTTACACCGCTTGCCATTGATGAGTTCAATGGACCGAGAGGTGATTTCTACAAAAATATGTTTGCAAAGTGTCCTGCCGGACGCCCCGGAACTGCTGATGAGGTTGCAAATGTTGCCGAGCTGCTTATGTCGCCTGCCGGTGCATTTATCACAGGTTCGACTATACTTATTGACGGTGGCGCTACCGCAAGCTATTACTACGGAGAACTGAAACCGTAAGAAAAGGAGGCTACAGCAATGAATATACAGGAAGAAAGAGTGGATTTAAGAAATTCAACTCCTGAAGAAAATGAACAAAGAAAGCATCAGACACAGCTTATTTTCAAGTTGAATCATACTATGCCGATGACTGAGGAATATGCCGGAATTTTACAGGAATTATTTGGAGATAGGCTTGGTGCAGGAAGCTATATTTCTGCACCGTTACAAGGTGTTTGCATGGAAATGGTTACGATCGGAAAGAATGTATTTGTCAACAGCAATGCTCTGATGATGTCCAGAGGCGGAATCACAATTGAAGATGACGTTATGATTGCTGCAAATGTGTCTTTGCTTACCAACAATCACGATCCATATGAAAGAGAAATACTTCTTTGTAAGCCAATAGTAATCAAGCAGGGAGCGTGGATTGGTGCAGGGGCTACAATTCTGCCGGGAGTTACCGTGGGAAAATATGCTATAATAGGTGCAGCGTCTGTTGTTACCCATGACGTTCCGGATTATGGGGTAGTTGTGGGAAGTCCTGCTAAGGTAATAAAAACGCTTGATGCTTCAAAATTTGAGTGATTCCATATGCAAAATAAGAACAAGTTCTTAATTTGTTTCATATCGGAAGGGAGGAAAACATGAGAAAACTAATATCTTTTTTGGCAGTCACAGCGCTTCTTACAGCTTTGACAGGCTGCACTAATCCGTATCAGGAACAGGCGTCCACAGAGAAATCTGATACAAAATATGAAAGTCATAATAATGTGATTTCACTTTCAGCTGCTGCCGCTGAAGCGAATTCTGAGTACACAATTGAGGATCTGATATATTTACGAGATTTTCTTATTGCCAGAGAAACGCCTGATTTAAGCGGAAAGGAATATGATCTGAACAGTGACGGAAAGTGGAATGTATTTGATTTTTGCCTGATGAAACGTGAACTGCTTGGAAATATGGTAAGTGATGATATTCCAATTGTTTACATGACAAAGGATATTTCTTCAGAAAGTCTGATGAGCGCATATCTTGCGCTTGAATGGAATCCGACCGGAAATATCGCTGTTAAATTAAGTACTGGAGAGCCGCCTGCAAGTAACTATCTTCGTCCGGAATTGATAAAAGATGTTGTTCAGTATGTGGACGGTACTATCGTGGAATGTAATACAGCCTATGGCGGTTCACGTTCGTCAACGGCAATGCATTATCAGGTAGCAGAGGATCATGGTTTTACAGAGATTGCTGATTTCCAGATTCTCGATGAAAACGGTTCATTGACACTGCCTGTAGAGAACGGTTCTGTTCTGACGGAAAATTATGTAGGTGCGGCATTTGATGATTATGATTCTTACTTGATTTTGTCCCATTTCAAAGGTCATGCAATGGCAGGATATGGTGGCGCAATAAAGAATATTTCTATTGGTCTTGGCTCATCTGAAGGAAAATCATGGATTCACAGCGGCGGAAAAAGTTTGACAAATCCATGGGGAGGACAACAGGACACATTTTTAGAATCTATGGCGGAGGCCGGGAAATCAGTTTCGGATTATCTGGATAATGGAAATAATATCGCTTATGTAAACGTTATGAATCGACTTTCCGTTGACTGCGATTGTGACGGCAATCCGGCTGAACCTGATATGCATGATATCGGTATTCTTGCGTCTACCGACCCTGTTGCTTTGGATCAGGCGTGTATAGACCTTGTTTATGGTGCGGAGGACGGAGCAGCTTTGATTAAGCGTATCGAATCCAAAAACGGACTTTACACTTTGGAACACGCTGAGGAAATCGGACTTGGCAGCCGTGAATATCAGCTGGTGATTTTAGATGATTGAAATTATAAAGCATGAGTTTGTTTATATCTGGTACTACTTTGCCTTGCAGTTACGGCAGATTCTTCCATACTGGATTCTTGGAATGGTACTTGGTTCTGTTATCTCAGTTTTTGTCAAGGACAAAATTCATGGCGCAGTACAGAAAATGGGAGAACATAAGCTGGGAGCTTTGGGTATTGTTCTGGCAAGTATTATAGGAATTGCTTCACCACTTTGTATGTACGGTACGATTCCCCTCGCAGCATCGTTTTCACGAAAAGGCATTCGTGACGATTGGCTTGCAGCGTTTATGATGAGTTCGATTTTGCTGAATCCTCAGCTTATCATTTACAGTATGGCGCTTGGAAAGGAAGTCCTTGCTGTTCGTATTATAACTTGTTTTATCATGGGAATTACTGCCGGACTGATACTAAGATACGTTTACAGAGGAAAATCGTTTTTTAATTTTGATGGATTTGAGGAACGTGCCAGTCACGACACGCACCCGAATCTGATAATCAGATTACTGAAAAATATTGGACGTAATTTCAAAGCTACCGGATTGTATTTTCTGTTCGGCGTTCTGCTTTCCGCTTTGTTTCAGCGGTATGTACCTGCGGAAGGTTTTGCAAAACTGTTTGGTTCTGAAAATGAAGGGTTCGGATTGCTGATGGCAGCAACGATCGGAGTTCCGCTGTATGCCTGTGGAGGAGGGACGATTCCGCTTTTACAGCAGTGGCTATATTCAGGCATGAGTATCGGTTCGGCTGCATCATTCATGCTTACAGGTCCGTCTACAAAAATTACAAATCTGGGTGCTTTGAAAATCGTTCTGGGCATTAAAAATTTCGTATTGTATATTTTATATGTCATGCTTTTTTCATTGCTTTCAGGATTTGTAGTAAATCTTATATTTTAAAAAATTTTAGGAGGTCAATATTATGACAACAGCAATTACAAGTAAAAAACTTTCAGTAAAAACACAGACGATCGGCGCTTTAATTGCACTGGTATCAGCGGTTGCTCTTCCGCAGATAGTCCATGTAATAGGTGCAGCTTCGGGTATGGGAACATCACTGGGAGAAATATTTCTTCCCATGCATCTGCCGATTATTCTTATAGGATTCCTTGCCGGACCTTATGCAGCAGGCATAGCTGGCTTACTTAGTCCCCTTGTAAGTTTTGCACTGACTGGTATGCCATCAAGCGTTATGCTTCCATTTATGATGATCGAGCTTTGTGTTTACGGAGTTTGTGCAGGAATGCTCAGAAATGTGAAGATTGCGGTAATTGCCAAAGTTCTGATTGCTCAAATCGCAGGCAGAGTGATTCGAGCCGGTGCAATTGCAATTGGTTTCTATGCATTTGGCACAACAGTCAATCCTGCTTTAATTCTTACGAGTATAACAGCAGGTCTGTTTGGAATAATTCTTCAGCTTGTTATTATTCCGCTTGCTGTTTACAGACTCAAAGAATCCGACCATGAATAAGAAATGAATATTAGCAAACAGGGCAGCCATATGAAAATACGACTGCCCTGTTTATTGTCAGAATGTTTTTAATGATTATCTTCCATTTTATCAATTGTCCGAACAGATATGATTTTGCTCATTAATGAAATTAGCCGCAGACATACTGGCGGATCATACAGCCGATGATCATAAAAATAAATCTTAATAAGTTGAAAATCTTTCGTTTTTATCCAGATTGTTGATACGCTTCATTTCTTCGTCAGATAATTTGAAATCAAATATTTCACAGTTTTCCTGAATATGTGATTCATTGCTTGAACCGGGAATTGCAATGTGCCCTGACTGTAAATGCCATCTTAAAATAATTTGTGCAGAGGTTTTATTGTGTGACTGTGCAATGTCTGAAATTGTTTCATCGTTGAATAATCTCTGTGTATTTCCGCTTCCGCCTAACGGATACCAAGATTCTAAAATCGTACCGTATTTCTGCAAATGTGCTTTCATTTCTGTACTCTGATGATAGGGATGTGTTTCGTTTTGAAGCAGTACAGGTTTAATTGTTGTCGCATTGACAAGGCGGTCAAAATCCTCCGGTGTGTAGTAATTAGAAAGTCCAATAGATCGGAGTTTGCCGTTTTCAACAGCTTTCTCCATTGACTGATATGCCTGAACATCGTTGCTTGGCTGAGAGTGATGCAGAATCATCAAGTCAATATAGTCAAGCCCTAATCTGTTCAGCGATGCCTGAATAGCATTTTCACCATTACTGTAATCAGATGTCCACATTTTGGTTGTAACGAAAATTTCTTCTCTTGTGCAGATGCCCTCATCGATCGCTCTTTGAATACCTCTGCCAACACCTTCTTCATTACCGTAAATACGAGCAGTATCAATCAAGCGGTAACCGTCACGTAATGCCCAGTATACGGAGTTTTCAGCTTGCGAGTTAGAAAGACGATATGTTCCGATACCTAAAATAGGCATTTCAATTCCATTGTTCAGCATGACCGTCCCTTTTTCCAAATCAAAATTTGGATTGTATGAAGTTTTATGTTGTGACAGATATGCACGTTTCATCAGACATAGGTCGAAAACATTCCATGTGCCACTATTGTCAAGGTCATATGGCTTTCCTGAAAGCTTTTCTTCAGTAGGTCTTGCCAATAAAAAATCCTGCAAATTTCGGATATCCTGCAACGTGTACTGTACCGTGTTTGCCACTGCTTCTGCCGTACTTTCAATCGGAATGTGAAATGCGGTGAACAGCATAAATACAGTCAGCAATACACTGAATAAATATTTTTTCATATCGGTATTTGAACCGTTTTCGATAGTCATATATCCTGTTTTTCCGTCAGAAAGCTGTGAAATAATGTAGTAATATCCATCTCCTGCATCACGAAGTTTCCAAGTATTATTCGACTTACCCGGAACTGTACCATACTGTTGAACATTTGTACCGTCAGAAGTTCCGGACTTATAAACATCCATACAGCGCGAGCTGTTTACATTGCGAATACCATAGACAGCGTTTTCATCAAAGGATTTTCCTCCGATATACCTGATATCCGGAATAGGCGGTGCATCCATATCTGCACCCATATATTAGCTGAGCATATTAGACTGTACATATCCCTTACTTGTCATATCATTGCGATAGGCAGGATCCTGTGCAAGACAGTTAATGCGATATTCCGTCGGAATGGTTGTAGAAATAATAACAAGGCTTGCATAATCGGTTCCGGTGCAAATTACTTCTTCACGCCAGTCACCCAGAATATCACCGTAGAACATA
>CAMWXM010000115.1 GCA_947178195.1 uncultured Ruminococcus sp. | reverse complement strand
GTTTTAGGCTTAAAACGCCTATTTACGTGGCTTGCGGATTTTTTAAAACTTCTTAAAACGAATTTTTAATAAAAAATAAAAATCCACAAATGAGCAATTTCGGTTCATTTTCATGGATTTTTTGCAATACATTAAAACATTTAATTATAATTTTTTTGGAAATTTTACACTTCGCAATCGCCGTAGATACGTGATTTCAGACTGATTTCTCGGATTTTCACCGCTTTTTCTTGAAATTTACGTATTTGGTGTTTTGCTTGTCACTTAACATTTTCCATAATAAAAAACTCTCTTTCAGTTTTTTCGCTTACTTTAAGCTTTGACTGATCGGAAGCTTTTTATTCTTTTTACACAAAATTTTTGGTGGTCTCAAAAAAGAAGTTTGTCAACAGCTTCCAAAAAGCTTACCCTACGTAAATACATATATTCAACGTATTTACGTGTGTTTGATTATTTCACTTGCAAAGCGAACCCTATTTTTGGACATTCTGTAAAAACAGTACCGCACAAATTTGTGCGGTACTGTTTCAGCCTGCATCTTTATATGTTTTCAAGATACTCTTCTAATGGCAGAGCGTCCCTTTCTTTTATAAGAAATATAGTTATTCTATTTTTACCGCTTCTTTTTTTTCGTTATCCCAGCCGTACATTCCTCTAAAATCCCTGTCTCTTATGCGCTGTTCAAGCTCGTCTGATATTCCAAAGTCACTCAGATCTACACTTTCAGGATAAGATAACGCTCCGACAAGATCGACATTCTTTAAACTTCCGTCATAATCAAGCATCATCCAAGATAAAGTCTGACGGTTTACATCATTTGAAATTATATGAGTCATCTCATACTTTTCGCCGGCAATAACAACATTGGCAATAATTTTAAAGGAGTCGTATTCACCTATTGAAATCTGTTCAAAACCGGAAATGTTTATGCTTTCAAATTCACTTCCATAAGCTTCAATATAACTTTCCTGAGTGTTTGCAAGAAAAGTTTCTTTATCTTCACACTCTTCGTCAGAGATAACTGTAACCGTATTTTTTGTATCAAGATATTGTATAACTGCCGGAAATGATGTTATACAATCAGTTTGATTATCTGTTGCACTGCCGCCAGAAGCAATTTCCCAACCATTTTCCATATGTAAAACAATCGCAGTACCTTCCAGCATAAAAGATTTATCAGAATGAGTGTATCTTTTAGTCGTAATCACCTCTCTGGGTTGCTTTACAGGCGGCTGTGTGGATTCTGATGTATTATCGGCATTTTGTTTTTCTGCCGACTCAGAACTGATTGCAGCCGTCGCCGAACTTGTCTGTGCCTGAAAGCTTTCCTGATCATTATTTCCGCAGGCGGTAAAAGCCGAAGCCATACAAGCTGCTAAAAATAAACCTATTATAAATTTATTTTTCATTTTATACTCCTTAATTCCTATGTATAAGGCAATACCATACTACAAACCGTATGGTATTGCCTTAAAATTTATTTTTTGTTCAAAAGATACTTTTTCAAAAGAATCATATCAAATACATTGATTCTGCCGTCCCTGTTAATATCAGAGCCATAGCCTGCGGTACCGCTTTTGAGCAAATATTTTTGCAAAGCTACTGCATCATTTATATCAATTTCGCCGTCATTATTAACATCTCCCGATAAAATCTCATCAAGAGGATTAAACTTTAAATTATATTCAAGAGCGTAGGTATGTGCTTCCGTGCCGTACCAGCCGCTGATTATGCAGTTTGAATCTACAGTAGGCTTATTTTTAATCAGAGGTATATCGGCAGGAACATCAATACCACAACCGCCCGATCCACTTGCTTCCCTATAAGCGCCGAATATTTCAATATTTGCCGGTATAGTCAGATTACCGATATCTATATTATACCCTATACCACTGATCACCTTTACATTTTCGGGAATACTGGGTTTATTTTTCCAATTATCCAATACATAATTCATACCTACTTCTTTTACGTTGCTTCCGATATTAAATGATTCACATTCTTCAAAGCATGTATAAAGCCAATCCGTAACTCTTTTTATATTTACCGTAACATTTTTTGCGCTTGACTTAGAAAATGGACCGGAAGGCACCTGAAGATTCGGACAATCAATTACAATATCGTCCAGGAAAACGCAGTTATAAAAGGCGCTACCTCCTAAAGATTCAAGGCTTTTCGGAAAATTAATTTTATTTATATTTTTGCACTCACTAAAGGCAAAAGGTTCAATATATTTCAGCGAATCAGGAAGAACCACCTCGCTTACTGCCGATTCCATAAATGCATATGGTTTTATACATGTAACGGTCATACCGTAAATGCTTTCGGGAATGCTGACAGATGTTCTATTTTTATCTGTCACCTCTGACAGAGCTAACGTGTTATCGGAATATATTTTATAAATACAGCCGTCGTTTTCGAGTGTTCTAAGCTCTTCCTTTATTCTTGGAATAATCTGCGTTTCTATTAGTTTTCCATTTTCGTCATATTTATCATATAAATAATTATCCTCAAAAAAATCATCGTAATAATCTTCACCCATCGTCCGGATTTTTTCTCTGCCCTCATCATCAAGCCAGTATTCATTATAGCAATCTATATCATCAATATGCTTTATGTCAGGAACTTTACGAAGAAGCGTATTATTATATCGGGGATTTGCGTATGATTTATCATTTTCATAATCCCATAAACAGCTTATACGGTCGTCAATAAAGGAGCTGTCTACAAAATCGTAATAATGCTCGGTCTGGTCAAGAGTTACGCGTTCGCCCACATCATAGCCGGCTATAATCATTCTTGCTCTCGAACAAATTATAGTATCTTTAGAAGAACGCTCAGTCTCAAAAATAAATCTGCATAATTCTTTTTCTTTGTCAGTGAGTGAATCATAATCTGTAATGCGGAGGTCATATTTAATAAATCTGTCCCACAAGCTCCAGTCTATTTCCTGTTTTTAATTATAAGCCGACGCACTCAAAGCAAAGAAAGACAGCATTACTGTTACCGCTGTTGTTATAGAACATATAAACTTAAATATTTTCATAATAATCACTCCTAATTATGGTTTATGCTGTCACTGTTCCATTGCCATTATCAAAATGTTTTTCATAGCTTACATATCCTTTTGTGAAGTTTATATTTTTCATTGTATTTATAGTATATAATATTACCGCCGCTTTGTCAATAAATACTGCAAAAAATACGGAATACTTTCAGCAGTATTCCGTATTATAACTATATGAGAGGTTTTATTAATATCCCATTCCCATGCCACCCTGAGGCATAGCAGGAGCTGCTTCAGGAGCAGGAATATCGGCAACAAGACTTTCCGTAGTAAGAACCATAGCAGATACGGAAGCAGCGTTCTGGAGCGCTGAACGAGTAACTTTAGTAGGGTCAACGATACCTGCTGGGATCATATCCACATACTTTTCATTATAAGCGTCAAAACCATAGCCGGTTTTGCCTGATTTGATAATCTCATTGATAATAACGCTTCCTTCAAGACCTGCGTTTTTAGCGATCTGGCGAACAGGCTCTTCAAGAGCTCTAAGAATTATCTGTGCACCTGTTTTTTCATCGCCTTCAAGCTCGTTTGTAAGCTTTTCAACAGCCGGAATAGCATTAATAAGAGCAGTACCGCCGCCCGCTACAATACCTTCTTCAACAGCAGCCTTTGTAGCCGCAAGAGCGTCCTCGATTCTGAGCTTCTTTTCCTTCATTTCAATTTCAGTAGCTGCACCCACCTTGATAACAGCAACACCACCTGAAAGTTTTGCAAGTCTTTCCTGAAGCTTTTCTCTGTCGAAATCAGATGTTGTGGTTTCAATCTGTGATCTGATCTGAGCAACTCTGTTTGAAATCTCATCTGCACTGCCTGCTCCGTCAACAATAATAGTATTTTCCTTCTGGATAACTACCTGTCTTGCCTGACCAAGCTGCTCGATAGTTGTTTCTTTAAGATCAAGACCAAGCTCTTCAGAAATAACCTCACCGCCTGTAAGAATAGCAATATCTTTGAGCATTTCTTTTCTTCTGTCGCCAAAGCCCGGAGCTTTTACAGCTGCGCACTTGAAAGTACCTCTGAGATTATTGAGTATAAGGGTCGTAAGAGCCTCGCCTTCAATATCTTCAGCGATAATAACCAGTTTCTTTCCCGACTGAACAAGCTGTTCAAGAAGCGGAAGAATCTCCTGAATAGAAGATATCTTCTTGTCTGTAATAAGAATATATGGATCGTCATAAACCGCTTCCATTTTTTCGGTATCTGTTACCATGTACGGTGAAATATATCCTCTGTCAAACTGCATTCCTTCAACAACCTCGCTGTATGTTTCAGCAGTTTTGCTTTCTTCAATTGTGATAACTCCGTCCGCAGTAACCTTTTCCATAGCGTCAGCAATAAGCTTTCCTACGTTTTCATCAGCGGAGGAAACTGTGGCAACTCTTGCAATATCATCGCTGCCTTCGATAGTCTTTGAATTTGCAATAACTGTTTCGACCGCAGCATCAACAGCCTTTGCCATACCTTTTTTTACTATCATCGGATTTGCGCCTGCGGCAATATTTTTCATACCTTCACAAATCATAGCCTGTGCAAGAAGAGTTGCGGTAGTAGTACCATCGCCTGCTGCGTCGTTGGTTTTAGTTGCAACCTCTTTGAGCATCTGTGCGCCCATATTTTCAAAAGCGTCCTCAAGCTCAATTTCCTTTGCAATGGTAACTCCGTCGTTTGTAACCAGAGGCGAGCCAAATTTTTTATCCAGGACTACGTTTCTGCCCTTCGGACCCAGTGTTATCTTAACTGTATCAGCAAGCTTGTCGATACCTGCCTGTAAAGCTTTTCTTGCGTCTTCACCGTATATAATATCCTTTGCCATGATAATCAATCTCCTTTATTTAAATCTAAATGTATTTTTTATTCAACTATTGCCAGAACCTCAGACTGACGGAGAATAGTATATTCAACATCGTCAACCTTAACCTCTGTGCCAGCATATTTACTGAGTAAAACTTTATCGCCTACATTTAAATACATATCAACCTTTTCGCCGTCAACGATTCCGCCCGGTCCTACCGCAACGATTTCGGCTATCTGTGGTTTTTCTTTGGAAGCCGCCGCTAAAATCAATCCGCTCTTTGTGGTTTCTTCTGCTTCGAGCATCTTAATAACAACTCTGTCTGCCAATGGTTTGATATTCATATTTATTCCTCCCAAATTTATACTTGATTTCCATGATTAGCACTCTTCTTATTTGAGTGCTAATATTATTTTATCATTTTTTTCTGAAAAATCAAGTATATTTTAATGCATATACGCATTTTTGTATTATTGAACAACAATCCCACTGTCGAGATAGCTTTCAATGGTGATTTTTAACAAACAAGAAAAATTAAGCAATAAAACCCGGAAAACTTTTCTAAATAAATTTTTCTGCACATCTGAAAGCTTTGGGTGATATTGCCTTAAAAACTGTTTTTATATAAGCCGAAAGTATTTCCTTAAGATTATTTTAAGAAATGAAATATATAATATATTCATGGATCAAGGAAGAAAGTAATAATACCTTCTTAATCTGCGGAGTCTGTTTAACAGATTCCGAGCCCTGATTCCCCCTCTGTATTATCTTTTATCAGCTGTGCATTGCACGGCTGCTTTTTTTATTTATTCTGTTGAAGCTGTAAAAATTCTTCCGCAAGTCTTTGTGCATCAGCATATGTTTCAAGGCTGTAGCATTTTGCCCTGAACGCCGCCGCACCGTAAAGTCCCTTCATATACCACGAAGCATGCTTTCTTGCTTCTTTCATGGCTCGCTGTTCATTATTTTTTTCAGGCTGCTGTAGAATCAGTTTTATATGATAAAGCATTATTTCCATCCGCTTTTCAATATCGGGAGGAATATATTCGGTATTTTCAAAATAACATTCAATTTCCCTGAAAATAAAAGGATTGCCATAAGAAGCTCTGCCTATCATTGCCAGGTCGCAGCCTGTACTATTATACATATCCAGGCAGCTTTCAAGACTATCAATATCTCCGTTTCCGATAACCGGTATTTTTACGGCTTGCTTTACCATTTTTATTATATTTCTGTCAGCTTTTCCCGAGTACATCTGATCTTTAGTTCTGCCATGAATAGTAAGAGCATCTGCGCCGGCATTTTCCAACATTTCAGCAAATTCCACTGCGTTTACACTGTTACTGCTCCAACCCTTGCGAAATTTTACAGTAACCGGCACCCCCGAAACACTTTTGACCGCCCTGACGATTTCCGCCGCTCTTTGCGAATCTTTCATAAGAGCACAGCCGGAATTATTATTTACTACCTTAGGCACAGGACAGCCCATATTTATATCTATAATATCAGGAGAATATTTCATGCATATTTCTGCGGCACTTTTCATAAATTCAGGATCATCGCCGAAAATCTGTATGGCCATAGGACGCTCCTTTTCGGTTACAGTGCATAGCTCCGCTGTTTTTTTATCGCTGTAGCATAATCCCTTGGCCGAAACAAGCTCGCTTACTGTGTAGCATGCACCGTATTCACTGCATAAAATACGGTAAGCTCTGTCCGCAACTGACGCCATCGGCGCTAATGCGGCAGTTTTTTTTATTTTTACATTTCCTATTTTCACATATTCCATTTTTAAAGCTCCGTTTTATATAATGTTTATTTATTATACATGATATAAATTGTCATGTCAAGTTAAAGATAAAGCGGAGCGTGATGACGTTTTAAAAAAGCTTGACACTTTATTTGTAATATAATAAAAGAAAAGAGAGCAATTTTATGCTCCCAATAAAATCAAACAAAAAGTTGTGAAAATAATGTGGAATGAACACCTGAATTGCAAAGAAACTGCAAGACAATTTATGTAGTAAAAGTTATTTATAACAGTGATTCTAATTCTTCCGGATGAGAATTGATATATCGGCTCAAATTTTCAGAAACCTTTTCCATCATTTTTTCAGAAAGTTCGGTTCTTTTTTTCAAACTAAGTGAATCCCATCTTACCGGATAATCATCACCTATACACACATAACTTACATGTGGATAAATATCATTTCTTTTATTTTTACTCATAAAAATCACCTCTCTTACATCCTACTCGTCACTACTTGTACTTGTTTCCTTAAATTCAAAACATTTTTTAGTAAAGTAATATTTTTTTGTGCGCTTTTTTAGATAATACGGTGAGCCACTGCATTATACATAGAGAAAAAAGACATATATTTAACTGATGACAGATATATTATAGAAGATTTGATCCTGTTCATGTTGGCAATAAGTAATTTGCATCTGACATTGAGGAAAAAATGCGTCTATATTTTTAGAAGTACTCTATATAAGGAGTGAAAAAATGAAAACAGCAGCAGCATATATAAGAGTCTCAACTGACGATCAGGTTGAATATTCACCCAACAGCCAGCTTAAGGCAATACGTGATTACGCTAAAAGAAATGATATGATTCTTCCTGAAAAATTTGTTTTTATGGATGAAGGGATAAGCGGCAGAAAAGCAGAAAAGCGTCCTGAATTTATGAAAATGATTGGAATGGCTAAAATAAAACCTAAACCATTTGATGTTATTTTATTGTGGAAATTCAGCCGTTTTGCAAGAAATCGTGAAGATAGTATTGTTTATAAATCCATGTTAAGAAAACAGTGTGGTATAGATGTTATTTCCGTTTCTGAACAACTGGGAGAAGATAAAACCTCAATTCTTATAGAAGCTTTAATTGAAGCCATGGATGAATACTACAGTATTAATCTTGCAGAAGAGGTTCGCAGAGGTATGACCGAAAAGGCACAAAGAGGTGAAGTTGTAAGTACGCCTCCTTTCGGATACGATGTAAAAAATAATATTTTTATACCTAATCCGGAAACTGCTCCTATAGTCAAAATTATTTTTGAAAAATATCTTAATGGTCAAGGCTGTCTGGAAATTGCAAAAGACTTAAATGCAATGGGAATAAAAACTAAGCATGGAAATAAATGGGAAAACCGTGGGATTGAGTATGTTTTAAGAAACGTTGTTTATGTTGGAAAACTTACATGGACGCCTGTAAAAACCAAATCAAGAAATTATAACTGCAAAGATACAATTATTACTGAAGGTAAACACCAGCCAATTATTGAACAAGAAGTTTTCGATATGGTTCAAAATATGCTACTTGAAAAGAAAAAATTATTCCCAAAAAATTCAAGGCAATCTTCAAATGAATTCATGCTTAAAGGCTTTCTTAAATGTAGCAATTGCGGAGGATCGCTCGTTTATGCAGTAAATAACAGAGTTCAATGTAACAGATATTCAAAAGGAACATGTGAAGTATCACACAGTGCAAGTCTTAGTAAACTTAATTCATCGGTAATTAGTGCGCTTAAAAACGATCTTGAAACACAAAATTTTAAAATTTATAAAAAGTCTGTTTCTGAACAGGAAAAGGATAACTTTGCTCCGGTATTGATTGAAAAGGAGCGTAAAAAGCTTGAGCGTGTAAAAGAAGCGTATGAAGCTGGGATAGATTCACTTGATGAATATAGAATAAATAAAGAAAAAATTCTTAAAACTATTTCAGAGCTTGAAAAAAATATAAAAATCAATAATTCTGATAAAGAAAAAACATTTGAAAAATTAAGCTCTAA
>CAMWXM010000114.1 GCA_947178195.1 uncultured Ruminococcus sp. | reverse complement strand
ATGATCTCCTCACAGGACTTTGAATCAAACTTCTTCATTTTATCAGTCCTCCTTTTGAATGTCCTTATTGTATTTCACCTGTGCGGCGCACACAAGATTATTCTGCGGCGCTTTTATGAAAATTTTTTTGATGACCTCGTCTATATATTTATTAGGTGAAATTTTTATGATTAATCAAATCGCATTACAAGCTAAAAATTCATTCATTACATTATTACTGCAAACAAAAAAGCCTACAAAGACTTTTAAATCTTTGTAGGCTGCTTAGAACAGTATCTGTATAAATTGCATTAGACATCCTCGGAAACTCATAAAAGGAAATTTAAACTATCTAAAAATTGCATATTATTTTCTTTACTGAATACCAAATTATTTACTCGCTCATTGATAAAGCGCCAATAGTGTAGGATTGATTTATCTGAATTTTTCAGAAAAGAGAGCTTGTTTTCAGAACTCCAGAAATACCATTAATTCCAACAGAAATACAATCTCTGTTGTTTGTATTACCAGAAGCCTTAATTGTATTTCCAGACTTAGCCATTACAAACATAACATGTCCACCATTGTTTGTATAGATAACGTCACCGACTGCAATATCAGAAGCTTTAGGCTTGCTTTTGTAAGTGACCTTGTAAGTGTTTACAAAGTAGTTACGCAGTCCGGTAGTATTGATGAAAGCATATGTACCGTTCTTCCAGGTATTGCTTATTGGCATTCCTGCAGAGACTAGAATTTGGCTCACAAAATTTGCGCAGTTATTTCCTGAATAGTAACTATAATTATAATTACGTGTATTCCAATATTTTTTTTGCAGACTGATAGGCAGAATTGAAGTTGAGTTTTTTCTTTAACGCAGTATTAACACCCGTCTGTACACCTTTTGAAGCAGTAGATGCCTTTAAAGAATTAATTTTATTTAAGGTTTGTGAACCTGCAATACCATCAACTGTAAGACCGTACTTGCGTTGAAAAGATTTTATTGCATTAGTGGAATTCGACCCCAATATACCATCAGCTGTACCGCATTTATATCCAAGTGAGTTAAGGTTATTTTGTAGCTGTGTTGCCACACTATTTAACTTATTAATTGTATTTTTTCCTGCGATACCATCAGCGCCTAAACCATAAGCCCTTTGAAAACGTATAACAGCATTTTTAGTTCCGTTTCCAAATACACCATCAGCCGTACCGGCATTATAACCCAAAACGTTCAAGTTTATCTGGAGATACTTAACCTGTGTTCCTCTACTACCTACTTTCAACGTTTGTGATGTATTCATAGCAGCAGATGCTGTAATTGAAATATTGTTCATTGTAGCGTTCATTCCCGAATCAGGAATAAATGCTGACCCCATCATCATTGCTGCCATTGCAATTCCTGCTAAAGTTTTTTTAACCTTTTTCATAATATTATCCTCCTATACTATACATATCACATTTTATTCATTTGATTTCTGATAAATAAAGCTTCTGATTTTGTTACTTACCACATATTTTATCACCTTGACCTTTCATATTAAATCTGAGCCCTTCGTTTTTCTGATATTATTATAACACTTACACTGCACATACCTGTAAAATCAATTTTACCATAGCATAAAAAAATCATTCAAGTTTAACAATTAAATCGTAATTAAGAAAACAAGAAACAACTTAGTTTAATAGTACTATCTCAAGATTTTTGATTTAATTAAATCAATCTTTAAAAGTAAGAGCCTGTTCAATTCGAACAGGCTCTTGTAATTATGTCGTATATGAAATTTCCCAAACATCAGCATAAGTACCTAGTGGATCTTCCGAAAGAATACACATTAAAACAAAGCATTCATATGGATTCTGTATATACAATTTTCCCATAAAGCACTTTTCAAGAATATTATTTGTAGTTTTTTGAAATTGTGTATATCTATTTTTGGCATTTGGATACTTATCTATACTTTGAGAAAAAATAAAAAAGTTAAGTGTTATTAAATCAAATCTGTTTATTTCGGTTTTACCGGATAAGATTTCACTAATACGTTGTCTGCTAAACCTTCTTCCAGAAAATTGTTCATTTAACTTTGAAGCTTTACTGGGAGTTAAATTGCCATACCGATCAGTAGGTATGGCAGCACATATAACATGTTCAATATCGCTTTCTGTTATATCATGACGAGTATATACTTTTCGTTTAGAACAAAATTTTTCTAATCGTCTTTTCTTTTCATGATCATATATTTTATCATTAAGATTAAGTTTAGATTGATATTCACAAACAGCATTATTATGTTTCTCATCCTCATAACGATTGTATAACTCTGCTATTAGATCTCGCACATTATCATACAGACGTATAAAACACTCCCTTGCTGTAACACTAAATCGAGATGCCTTTGTAGTGGTTTTCAATTTTGATAAATACATCATTAATGTATCATCATTATTAATTGAATGCATAATACTGCGAACACCAAGAGTATACTCATCATAAAATAGAGTTGTATTAATATTATTGGGCGATATATTATTATATATAGACCACAATTTTTCGAACTTTATATAATTATATTTGTATTTATAACAATACCAACATATCACTTCAAAAGGATTCTTAGGATTTATCTCTGGCTCACGCAGTGCTTTTGTGAGAAATAAATTCACATCATTTACATTCATGTTAAGACCAAATCCAAGCAAAAACACCACATTACGCTTAACTGTTTGCTGTGTAAGCCAATTTTTTGATAATGCACTCAATTTGGCAGTTGTCGGTTTAAATGATGCAGGGGTATAGTTATCCGAGAATGCACCTTTAATTATAAGTTGATACTCTTTAAGTGGTATATCATTATAATTTCCACTCAATTCCGCTTTTATATATGTATCTTTTAAGATAATCGCCAAAAGAAATTAATCTAAGTCGATTTTTCAATGAAATATATATTAACTGAGCATCCTTATCTTGAAAATCAGCATTATCCACTGCATCGTACATAGATTCCCAAGCAGCATCAGTAAAATCAAAATCTTCTATATCTTCCACTGACATATTACCATTATTCCTTTCCTGTCTTCGACAATACAATCCTAGCAAGAATCAAGAAGGCAAAAGTGTATATTATAAGAATCCCCCAAGAGATAAGCATATGTCGAGATGTAAATTCAAAGAATTCTTCTGCTTCATGAGTGATCATAATGCCTTCTTGTTGAAGTTTTAGAGGCAAATTATTAAGATTTGCCGTTTTACCATAACCTTCCATACTCCAACGACAGACTGCAATCCACGATATAACCTCTGTTGCACCGCTTAATTTAAAAATTAGACCTGAAAATAAAACCTGTGGCATTAGAAGAATTGGTGCAACAGTCATAGCTCTATCAGCATTTGAAAATAAAGATGATAAGAATAACCCCATAGCAGCAGAAGAAACTGCCGTAATGTATGTAGTTAATAATAGTTCCATAAATGAATGCGTTATAATACCTTCTTTTGGAATACCCACAAGTTGACTAAAAACTCCTGTTATCAGAACACTTTGAATCAAACAGAGTACTCCAAGAACAACGATTTTTGAAAGAATATAAGCGCTGAGTGAAAGAACTGTCATATATTCACGTTTCATAATAGTTCGTTCTTTACAAATCTCTTGAATTGAATTTAACATACCAACCCAAAATGCAGAGCAGGAAAGAGAAAACAATAATCCTTTAGTCATCTCGTACTGTTCAAATTGCGTTCCATCTGCTACAAAAGAAATTAGTACTGCTAATAAAGGAGCTTGCATAAAAAATAGCAGCAAACGTTGTTTATCGTTTATCATAAGCTTTATATATCTTGCACTTAAAACCATAAGCTGCTTCAAACGATTTTTTCTGGATTTTCTGGAAATATCAGTTGATGATCTTACCTTTCTTGAAGTAACTTTTGAATTGTTAAATTTTGCACTCCATTGTTTTGCTTTATCCGTGATCATGTTGTAAACATCCACTATATCCGAAACACCAAAGAATGCTAATGCATAATCATAAGAGCCGTAAAAACATAGATTGCCACCCTTACCCATAAATACAATTTTGTCACACATTTTGAGCTGAAGTGTGCTATGTGTAACCAATATAACTGTTTTGCCTTCATCTGACATTTTACGTAAAGATTGCATTAGATTACGCTCTGTTCCTGGATCTAATCCGGATGCCGGTTCGTCCAGGAACAGCAAATTGGGATCGGACAGAAGTTCAACAGCAATACTTGCTCGTTTTCGCTGTCTACCGCTGAGCGATTTAATAAGGCTATCTTTCTTTTCTGTTAATTCAACCATATCAATTGCTCGATTGATTGCCGATTCTCGTTCTATGGATGAAGTATCCTTCGGCAGACGTAGTTTGGTAGTATACATCAACATATCATGTAATGTCAAATTATCATAAACAATATCTGATTGTGGAACATAGCCAATCAATTTTTTTAAAGAATCAAAATTCTGATAAAGATCAATACCGTTTATAAATATTTCACCCTGTGATGGTTTCAAATAACCACACATACAATTAAGAATTGTAGACTTACTAGCGCCAGAACCACCAATAATAGCTACCAATTCACCAGGCTTAACATTTAGATTCACATGATTACAGGTAATAAATGATTTCTTTCCCTTGCCTCTCTCAATAACAATATCTGAAGCATCCACTGAAATACCGCTTTTATAGCAGCAATAGTAAATCATCGTTTCTGTAAAAATCAGTTTTGAATTTGTGATATCAATAACGTCCTTCTCATGAAGTCTTACCTTGTTGGAAATACGCTTATTATTAACAATGACACCGTTGGTGCTACCATTATCTAAGATATAATATTCGCTTTTTTCACAAACGATCTTTGCATGATGTTTTGAAACAGAAACATGCGGCAATATAATATCACTGCTGTCATCACGGCCAATTATCAGCTCTTTCTTCATGGAAAGCGGCAAAGAAAACCATTTATTATCGGAGTCAGCAGAAGAGAATACAAATAATACACCCTCGGAAATGGTTTCCACGCCGTCATCAATTCGAATAAAATCGCCATCGCTAATAGAATGGGAAATAATTGATTCGTTGTTGTAAATCAAACCGTTCGTACTTCCAGTATCTTTATATACTGCCTTATCCTCCATAACCCATGTGTTTCCTTTATATACAAAGCGACCATGTTCGGCTGAAACAAGATGTGATGTCAACACAATATCATTTTTGGGATCACGTCCAAAATAAATAAAATCTTTAGAAAAATCATCAAGCTGAATAGTAACCGGAATTTTACTGCCGTCAAAAATAGTTACCAATGAGCCAGTTATTCTATTTGTATTTTCTACAAAATAAGTGGTTTTATCAAAGTTCTGCATGAATTTTTTCTCCCTTATTTATTCTTTTCCGGCCATAGCTGTGCATTAGATAAAATAAGTGAGCTATCATCACCGTCAACTCCTCCACCATATGAATTTCCATAGTAACAGATTATGCGAATTTCAATATATTTAGCTTCTGAAATGTCTACTTCACACTGAAATACTTCTGTTTTTCTATTTATAATTGGCGAGGTGTATACCAACTTTGAGTCGGCATAAATTTGAACATATTCATCTCCATCCTTACCCATCGTCGTATATGGAGCTAATTGCATGGTTAACAATTTATATTTACCATCAGTATGATATTCAGAAGATCCCCATCTATACCCTTCACTAAAATTACTTAATAAACTTTGATTTATACCGTTTACCTCAAATATCGCATAATTGCATGACGAAGAATAATCATTATTAAAGGGATCAATGGGTGCGCCGTCATTCCAAGTCCATCCACCATTAAAAGCTTCTATATCAGATAAGGAAACAGGTTTTGCAGATTCTAATTCGTTTAATTTGTTTTTCAAATCTTCATTATCAGGAATAACTTTCATGCCTTCTTTTATAGTACCAATTGCATCATCATATTTTCCTTCAGAAATCAACAAATCTGCATTAGAAGATAGTTCAGCTGCATAACTTGCAGAATACCTATTATTTGCTGAAATTAATTCTGGATCAGTAGCATTGTTCTGCTGAATATTTGTTATCGTTTTAATAGCGCTGACATAATCTCCTGCACCTGCATATTCTTCGGCTTTTTTAAGTGCATTACCTTTTTCATATGTTTCATAAGCCTTGTCATAATCCGGATCAGAACCATAGGTACTCTGAGCGCTTTTAATTAATGACATTGCTGTTTCATAGCCGCCTTTTTCAGCAAGATCAGAAGCTTTTGTCAAATTTTCTTCTTTAATTTTTTTATTTAAAGAAGAAGTATACTCCTCAGATTCAGGATAAGTCACAAGACCATCTTGCACCTTGTTAAGAGCGCCCTCATAATCTTCAACAGCAGCCAGTTTTTCAGCCTCGGAAATAATAGACGAAATCTGCTCTTCATCAAAATTAGAAGATTTTGATGTATCAGAGGTACTTACTTCGTTTGTTTCATTCTTATTATTAATAAACTTTGGTACAACGAAAATACCAACTCCTGCAATGATTGCAACTGCAAGAATTGCAGAAATAATTTTCAGCAAATTACTTTTCTTTCTTGGCATATTTCCGAAAGTATTTATTGAATGAGCTGTTTTATCATCATGTATTTGTGCTTTGCGTACAGATGTTGTCTTATCATAACCTGCTAGAGGTTGACGAACAGAAGTGGTCTTATCCAAATTCATATCTACTACCTGATAAGTACCATTACTCACATCAATAAGAGCCTGTTTCATTTCTGTAGCAGATGAAAAGCGTTTATTCGGATCAAATGCACAAGCACGAAGAATAAGATTTGCCATTGCAGGAGATGCATCACACGGAACAGGCAGTGCCTCACCCCGAATTCGACGTTCAATTGCATTTCTTCTTTCATTTGGATTAAGCAATTGTTTTTCACTATCCAGAAACGGCAGCCTGTTGCCATTTAACAAACGATACAGAACAATACCAATAGAATATATATCCACACGTGCATCATAATCAATCCTATTTGTAACTTCAGGCGCCATATAGTTGAATGTACCTTTTTGAGAAAGACTTCCGGTCATATTCTCTAATTTTCTTGCAATACCAAAATCACCAAGTTTAAAATAGCCCAAATCATTAATGAACATATTTTCCGGTTTAATATCACGATGAATTATATTTCGTTTACTGCAAATTTCAAGAGCTGTGCAAATATCACTACCTATTTTAATGATTTCCTGCTCAGTAAGTTTCTTATCACAAATATATGTATTAAAAGGAATCAGAAGTTCCATACGAATATAGATATCCCATCCTATTTTATCCGTTTTTTCTATAACCTTATAATCTTCGACACTTACAACATTTTGGATTCCTTTCATAGATTCCATTAGCTGAATTTCTCCTACAAAATCGTCAACTATTCCCTGAAAATAAGTTCTGGTAGCATTTATATTCAGCCCTTCAGAACGCAGCGTATCAACTTCGGACTCATCTGCTGGAATTGAAATAATCTTGATTGCTGCATAGCTTTCAATATTATGATCTATACGAACCACTTTGTAAACTACTCCATAAGATCCTTTACTAATCTGCTTTTCAATATGCCAGTCCGGTCATATAGTTTTTAAAACATCAATTGCCATATGTTTATCTCCTTATCTTGAATATTCTTTTTAACCAATTGGTATTACTTTTAATTTTACATACTATAATCGTGATATTGTCTTTGCCACCTTTGTCAAGCGCCTTGCTCAATAGCACTTCTGTAACCTTGTTAAACGGCATAATAGCTAATATGTCTTTAATTTCATCAACTGCTAACATATCAGTTAAACCATCAGAGCAAATTAAATAAATATCACCATTAACATATTGACCTTTTGCCATATATGGATCAATTATTAATTCATTTGGTGGTATTCCAAGATTTTGCGACAAAGGTGGCTTTACTCCATATGCCGAAACAACAACATGATCATAAGATATTTGTTCAATCGTGTTTTTGGAAAAGCGAAATATTTTACTGTCACCTATATTACATAACACTATTTCACACTTGGTGAATACAAGTATTGCAGCTGTTGTTCCCATTGAGTTAATAGAGTGGTTTTGCGCATATTTGCAAATTTCTTCATTAGCATCCAGGCAATACTTTGAAATATCAGCGATTGCATCTTTTCCGACACTTATCCTTGAAGCATTCTTAGCAGCAATAGATGAAGCTATTTCACCACATTCTTCGCCGCCCATACCATCAAACACACCAAAAATTGCTGATTCATTTGACGTAGTTCCCGATAAAAAGAATTTAGCATTTTCATTAAGGTTATCCATATATTTACCATTACATATGACATTATCCTGATTCATACTTCGACAATTTCCAATATGACTTACACAGGAAAAAAGTATATTATTATTCATAGCACTCTCCATTCTTATATAATAATTATAATAGATAGCCTTAATAATCTGTAATTTAAAATTTACTATCTCCAACTTAAGCATAGTAAAACAACATACAAAATAGCAAACTAAACTTTGTACAAAGTGCCACTTAACAAATTGAAAGCAATAATAAAAATCAAAAGTAGGTATCTACTTGATACACATCGTGATTTTGAGGTGCATTTTTTATGTTGTCACTTGCATTTGCTGTTGCTATTTCCACATCTATTATGAGAGCTTTTACTACACTTAATGAAAGTTCTCTAAATAC
>CAMWXM010000113.1 GCA_947178195.1 uncultured Ruminococcus sp. | reverse complement strand
ATTGTAGAATAGTCGGAGGCATCAAGTGGCCAATTATTGAAACAAATATCATAAGTTAAAGATGTTGAATTACAGTAATTATTTAAGAATTCTGAAAAGTTCGAGTGTTGTTTTAAAAGGGTAAATATATCTCTTTCTATTACTAATGGTAAAAACAAGAAATTTTCTGCACTTGCTATAGTATTGGCTTTTTTCTTATAGTCTTTATTTTCTGGAACGTCTCCATCAAGAATAATAATATTATTCCTAAATTCAGGTACTTCTTTTTCATACAGCTGAACATAGTTTGGCCAACCTAGATTGATATCAATAAATTTCATGTATGCATCTAAATTAATGTTTATATCTTTTAATATAAATTTCACAAAATCTATTGCTTGCATGTCTTCGCAATACACATTTATTTGATTATCATTGGAAAATATTGACAGGTTAATATCGTTGATAATTCGGTTCAATTCCATGCTAGTTGTTATATTTTTAGGCATAATAGTTCTTTTCCCTTCATTATCATATTGAGGCTCCAAATATACTATGGAACTATCATATGCATAAATAGGAAGATCTATTCCTTTTTGCTGTAATTCTTTTCGTTGGTATTTATTGATTTTCTTTAAAATAATTGGAGAATGTGTAGTAAATACTATTTGTAATTTATTTTCAGCAGATGCATTCCAGAGATACTCTACCAACTTTATTTGTGAAAATTCGTATAGCGTAGCATCAAGTTCATCTATAAGAAGAATACCACCTTTATAATCTTTGCCATATTTTTTTCTAAGACGCTTAAAAGATAATACAGCTAAAATAATTTTTAAAATATTCCCTTCACCTGCTGAATTTGTAAATATATCATGTATATCATCACTTATACCCGTAAAGGTTTTTGAGGCGGAACTTTTTTCAATATCAATGGAATATTTTATGCTTTTCCCTTGAATAGATAATATCGTTCTATAATTTTTTATGCAGTATTCCAATTCTTCTTTTGTTAGCTCTGACGGTATTGACGCCGTTTTCCCTATTTCTCCAATTGGAAATAATCTGCTTAAACTTAAAAAATATACAGGAAGCTGAATATATCCTTCACCTTTAGCACGACCCATTGCATTCCAAAATCTTAAAGTGGGTTCTTTTCCTTTTGATTTTCTAGGTATACTTTCCATTGAAAAATAATTATTATCAGTTATATTATTATGTAATAATAATTTCCATTTATGCTGGCCGATGACATCGTGAACAGGTGATATTTTAAATTTCTCTTTAAATTGGGATTTGAAGTTATATCCATCAATAGTTTTACAGCCATACATAACATGCTCTTTAAGTGAAATTGTAAATGGTTGGCCTATCATGCCTAAAACAGTTGTTTTTTGTGTAGCATTTCGTCCAGAAATAGCTGTTAATCTTTTACCTAGATAGAATGAAGCATGTTCAAATGCTCGAAATTGTTCAATTTCAATACCTTTAATTATCATTTCACATTCCTTTTAATTATCTAAGATTAATATTAATTTGATTATCTTGAAGTTGTTTTAATGAAGGACAAAACCTTTCATCTGAAAAAATCATAAATTCAGATGCAGTACCTTTATTGGCTACGCTATATGTTAAATCGAAAGTTTTTATCAAGCAATTGTTATATAATTTGCTGATTTCATTAACTTTATCATATGTTATTATCCAAGGGACTTTAATTTCATTTAGAATAGCATTGCGAATTGTAATATGATCATTGTGAGTAAAAAAATTTTTATATAGTTCTTTTCCCTTATTATAATATGGAGGATCAAAATAAATAAACACATTTTTACCAAATTTATGGATGTAATTATGAATAAGACTAATAGCATCTTTATTGTAAATAGTAATGCCATTTTTTTTCGTTGCTATTAATTCTATTTTTTTTATTATCGACTCTTTATTAAATCTTGCATCTAATTTCCATTCACCACTTTGTGCATATCCACCAATTGGACCAGCGTTAAGAATACCAGAACGATTTGTTCTATTTAAAAATAAAGTTGCAAATGCATAGTCTAAAGAATATGTAGATGATGAAATATAAATTTGTTTTTGGCGATACCATTCTTCTATAGTTACTTGTGTATTTTTTATTTTATAAATTAAACGAGTAGGTTCTTGCTTAATGGCTCGCCATAACGAATATATTGCTTTATCAAAATCATTAATAACAATATGATTAACAGTATTATCAAAAAGGAGAGTAAGAGCCGCTCCAGCTCCACCAGCAAAAGGTTCTATATAAGTGCATTCATTCATATTTAAATTGTTTATAACTAATTTGATGAAATTAGCCAATTTACTTTTTCCGCCTGGATAACGAAGCGGCGAAAGATTAGCCATAAAATATTCACCTCATCTCTACTACTGTAAAGTAAGTATACACGTATTTATATTTAAATTATACATCAAAATCATATATATGTCAATCATACAATTAAGAATTAATCCTATCGGGAGCGATCCTGATAGGATTTTTTTATTTGGTTGAGAGATGAAGCGGATTTTGGTTAAAAATGTTCTATGCTACCATGGACATATTCGATAAGAGTTGAAAGATCTATTTTGTCAATTAATGGATCACCGTTTTGATCAAAATTAAATGTGACATTTGCTGCAAGGAGACCTTTTTCTGATATTGGATACATATTCTTATTTAGAAAATACTTGCTCAAAGCAGTGACATCATTATTGTCAACCACACCATCTTGATTAACATCTCCCATTAAAACGGCAGTAATTGTAATTGATGTAGGAGCAATATTGTTGTTGCTGCTGTTTCTTATTGTTGCATTATAGTTAATTTCATTAAATATACTTGAAACAGACATTGGGGTATAAAAATCAGTAGTTGCTATTATTCCGCTTGAAATAGCATTGCCAAGATATGTAGCCTGTACTTTGTTATTATTTGTAGAAACAAAGTTACCATTGTCAAGCAATTTTGTTTTACGGCTAGGATTAGCAGTAACTTTTGAAGTATAGTCTATAGTATAATCAAAATATGTTATGTTAGAACTTGCTTTAACTTCGTGGAATACTCTGAATGTTTTAAGCTGAGTAATAGCTGCGTTTGCTGAAAACATACTGCAAAGTGAAATAGCTGAAACAGCTGCAGCTGTAATAGAAGTTAAAATTTTTTTGATTTTTTTCATAATCATTCTCCTTTTAATAATTAATTTTATTCTGTCAATACGCAGAATTCTGATGCAAAATCTGCTCATTTTTCCAAACATTTTTGCTTACATTTTACCCTATAACTTTTTTGGTAAACTGTACTATTTTTTATTCTTTCTATAAATATCACGCTTTTACAATTATCCATTGCTCGTTTGTAGTATTATGATATGGATGCCAAATGGTTTTAGCTTTATTTTCAGTAGAACCATTTTGTACAACCAGGCAATACGAATAATCGGGCATGTGTAGTTTGTAAGTATTATTATCATTCTGGAATATGTCTATGTACATACCAGAGCTATTAACTATGCCAAAATAATCTGTTGTATAAGTCCAATTAATATAACCAGGATAATTTGTTGATTTTGTTTTTATTTTGTATTTCCCGTTTGATTGGGGAATAATTTCCCATTTCTGATTATTTCCGCCATTATAATTATGCTGAATTAATTCACCTGTACTTTCATTTAAGTCCAGATACTTACCGCTGTTTTTATTAATAATATAATAGGTATCCTGTTTAAAACTTGCTTGATTACCATCCTCAAGTACCCATTTCTGACTAGCTGTTCCTGTATAATTATACCATCCTACAACAGCTGTTGAGGTGCTTCCGTTATAAGCGTCTAAAGCTTTCCAGTTGCTTCCATCTTTTTTTAATATACAATAAGTTTCGTCTGAATTTTTTGAAAAATAAATATTTTCTTTTGAACCAACAACTGCTCTTTTAAAATTTTGTGCATAACTTGTGCCAGTTGTTACATATGTATTAGTTCGAATAGATTTTAACGAATTATTTTGTATTATAAAACGTTGATTATCCCCTCCCATAAATGAATGTTGTATTAAATTTGTATATCCGGGAGCTTCTACATCAAGATATAGATTGCTATTAACGTTTCTTATAAAATATGTACCATTTTCTGCTGTAACTGCTTTTAATGCTTTATAGGGATTAATACGTCCTCCAGTGCTTACCTTTCCAACTAGACCAGGCAATACGTCAACGTTATTAAGAATTGCGGATTTGATTTGATACCATTCATAGTTAGGCAATACAGATTTAATAAGAGCAGCAGTTCCAAGTACAACCGGAGCAGAACTGGAAGTACCTCCGCCTATTCCATATGTATTATTTAGTCCTAAGGATTTGTACTGAGAAGGTGCAGCTAAAGCTACAGTATTGACACCATAGTTAGAATATCCTTGCAGATTGTCATTGTTATCTACAGCTGCTACAGCAATGACATTAGAACATACGGTGCTGTATGAAGCTGGGTATAGCGGAGAAGTATCCAAATTATAACCAACTCCGTTATTACCATTTCCAGCTGAAATAGTAACCAAGCCGTCAAAATTCAAAAAACTTTGTCTTATTGAATTGTCAAGAGTATTTCCCCATACTAAGGAAATATTTAACAGATGCACATTATTATCATTAAGAAAATCTATTGCCTGAGCAAATTGAGATGACCCAGATGCCATTACTGACATTATACTAACTTTCTGAGCTACTCCAGATACGCCTTTTCCATTATTGCCGACAGCACCAATTATTCCGGCTGTCAAAGTACCATGACCGTTTCCATCATCAGGATATACTCTACCCGTAGCACTATTAAAATTGTAACCATGAACTTCAGATGTGGAAGGATTAGGATTCACCCACATATTTTCTAAAATATCTTCATGTGTATATTGTATTGCTTCATTATTTGCTGCTAATACATCTCTTGAGCCAACGGTAATGTCCCATGCTTCAGGAAGCTGCATATTTCTATATGACTTTAATATGCTTTCGCTTTGAATGTCTGGATCATTAGGTACAGCTTCAATTTGTGCTTGCCACTTTAAATCAGGACCAACATAATAAACTTCTTTTCTTTTACTTAATTTTTCTATTGCTTTTTTAACTTCGTCCCGTCCGCTTTTTTTTAATTCAACATGAATAATGTTTCTGAATTGATTTGAATTGCTCTCATTCGATTTAGATAAGTTATCTGCGTTTTTACTTTCAACACATTTAAAAATGTTTTTATTGATTTTATTATCCAGATTACTGTATTCTTTTTTTAGAATAACAATGACGGAATTCATATCAAATTCATCGTCAGATAATTCATCAATATTATAAGACTCAATTTGTTCTTCAGAGATTCCTTCGTTTGTTTCATTTGCATAAACATTTGCTGTAGGATAACAGAATAGCATACAAATTATTAACAATGTCTGTATCCTTTTAAATATTTTTTTCATGATTGCTCCTCCTTGCATTTTTAGTATAATATGATTATACTATATTTTAAATATATTTTAACATCTTATTTGAACACAATGACTTCTTGCTTCTCTTATGATTTGTCGCACTGTCATCATTGTTAAGATGTTATTTATGACAAATATGATATAAATTATTTTATTTATTATTCCTGTGAACAACTTCTTAGCACAAATTTATATCTGTTCGGAAACTTGCAGTGAAAGGTCGAATTATATAGCCTAAACATTTGCTCTTTCTTCCGAACATTCCTGCTTACACTTAATATAACATTAATTACATAAGAAATCAATAAGTTTGCATTATTTGGTCGTTTTTTGACACTATATGGTCGCTTATTGGTCTTTATATTCGTTCATCATTCTCTGATATTCCTTTTTCGTGCTATCAATCACATCCATAAAAACATCAAAAGCCCGGAAGTGTATCCGAGCTTTTTAATGTGTAGAAAAAATCTTCTCTTAAATTTATTTCGACTTTGTCGATGTTTGTATTATATCATAGTATTTTGGAGATGGTAAGGGAGTTTTAAAATTTATTGAATAGTTTTTTGGTACACATGGAACAGTATCGGGAACAATGTCATTTTAGACAAAAAATACGTCGTTCGCAATTGCTTGCAAACGACGTACATACGAGGTTTAACTGGAGCTGTTTAACGGACTTGAACCGTCGACCTCTTCCTTACCAAGGAAGTGCTCTACCGACTGAGCTAAAACAGCGAACATGGTTGGGATAGGTGGACTCGAACCACCGACTGACGGAGTCAAAGTCCGTTGCCTTACCGCTTGGCTATACCCCAGCAACATATATATTATACCAAAAAATGAGAAACATTTCAATAGGTTTTGAGAAATTTTTATTTTTTGTCATTTTTAATAATAACAAGCTTAATAATTTGTTAATTATGACGATGCATAACCGCAGAACGGTTACAAAACAGTTAAAATTGATTAATATAAATAAAAAGGGTTGAATTATTTGATGAAAAGTGCTATAATATTTGTTACAATATACATATATACGATGAAGAATCAAAATCAATTCATAAAATATTAACAAGGAGGTGAATTTTTTGAAAAAAAATTTAGTAATCACATTAGAACGTCAGTTTGGCAGCGGCGGACTGGCTATTGGCAAGCTTGTTGCACAAAAGCTCGGTATTCCTTGTTATCATAAGGAAATTCTTGAAAAAGCTGCGGAAAAATGCAATATCCCTGAGGAATATCTGGAAAGTGCCCAGGAAAACGTGTCACAGAGCTTTTTATATCAGCTTTCTATGGCTTCAAAAACAGGAAAAAGCGTTGATAACTTCATTTCCAAATCAGCAGTGCTGTACCAGGAAACAACTAAAATTATTACTGAAATGGCAGAACATGGAAGTTGTGTTATCATAGGAAAATGCGCTGACTTTATTCTGAAAGACCTGGAAAATTGCTTCCATGTTTTCATTTATGCTACTATGGAAAATCGAATGAAGCGTGTCATTGAAGAATACGGCGTTAATTCGTCCTCTGCCGAATATATTATTAATAAAAATGACAAAAGGCGTGAAACGTTTTATAACGGTAATACAAATCATACCTGGGGTATTAAGGAACATTATAATATGTGTCTGAACAGCGGAAAATTTGGTATTGAAAAATGTGCCGATATGATTATCGACGCTATCGATTACATTTGATACTGTTTTTGCGTGCATATTTTAAAGGCAACACTGCGCAAGTTTTATTTTTGTGCAATGTTGCCTTTAATAAATAAGGGAGAAATAAACATGATCTGACGAAAAATCTGACTGCGAACGAAAGCTGCGCACCAGATTTAATCAGCGCTTTCCTAATTTTTCAAATTTTTATTTGCTGGATTATTTAAAATATTCCCATCTTCATCAAATCGAGAACCATGACAAGGGCAATCCCATGAATTTTCAGCATTATTCCATTTTAAAGCGCAGCCCATATGAGGACATCTTCTGCCGGTAAATGTCAGTAAATTTTTAACTGCTTCAAATCCGTTTACAACAAGCCGGGGTTTCAGTATGCTTCTTGAGGGAGTAAAAATTTCCGAATAAGAATTTCTTTTTCCCTGAATCATATCGCACAGCAGTATTGCCGAAAGCATAGAACCGGTCATTCCCCATTTGTTGAAGCCTGTTGCTGTCCAGAGATTGAGGGTTCTTGCTGAATAATTTCCGATATATGGAATACCGTCCAGACTCATGCAATCCTGTGCCGACCATGAGCATATTTCCTTTGCTCTGGGATAATATCTTTCTGCGGATTTTTTTAACACGCCCAGACCTCCACTCTGCTTTCCGGTACGGTGGCTTCCTCCGCCAAGAAGCAGATATTTTTTATAATTTCTGAAGGACAATCCCCTGCCGCTTTCGTCTAAATACATGCCGCCTACATTCTGAGCATTTTCAAGAGCAGTCACATAAGAACGGCTTTGATAAAGCTTCAAAAAGTAACTTCCATGTTTATTAATAAAAGGAAAATGAGCGGCTATTATAATATGGTCAGCAATAATTTTTCCATATTCGGTGAGAGCCGTATTACCACATATTTTTTTTACAAAAGTATGTTCATATATCGGAAGCTCTCCGACAATTCCAGCAATAAATTTTAACGGATGAAATTGAGCCTGATCTTTAAATACAACTGCTCCGGCAGTGTTAAATGGTAGCGGAAGCTTTTGACAATATTCCGCTTTAAATCCGATTTTATCCAGAGCTTTTATTTCATTTTCCAATTTTCTCGGAGACGAAAGAGAGTAGATATAATTATTTTTCTGTTGATAATCACAGTTTGTTTTACGAGCAAGTTCAACAAGCCTGTCAAAAGCCAGTCGGTTTGCTTCAAGATAACATTTAGCAGTTTCTTCACCCTGCTTTTTAAGAAGCCTATTATACATCAGACCATGCTGAAAGGTAATTTTTGCAGTTGTTCCGGCTGTTGTGCCGCTGCATATATTTTCTTTTTCCACAAGAATACAGTCGATTTTATTTTGTCTGAGCATGTATGCCGTTAAAATTCCTGTTATGCCTCCGCCGATAATTAATACTTCTGTTTTATGCTTTCCCCTGAGCCGTGGAAAGGTGGGAAGTGTCATATCCTTTTGCCATATTGATTCCATATTTACTCCTTTTGCATCTGCAATGATTTTTTCCATACTATTATTTGCTATAATTGATATAATATACCTGTGATGGCAGATTTTTCATAAGAAAACAATGTATTATATTTATA
>CAMWXM010000112.1 GCA_947178195.1 uncultured Ruminococcus sp. | reverse complement strand
AATTTAGGCATATTGTTATGCATACTCAATCCGAAAAGTATAAGCTAAAAATGTCATTAGACGCTATTGATCTGCCAAAGTTTATGAGGGCAAACAGTAAATGCTATGTAAATTCGCTATTCATAAAAAAAGTGGATCTTAGAAGTGTTATTCTTAAAAATGGTATGATTTTTCAAAGACAACTGTGAGGAATGTGTTTTGATTTGGTTTATTTTAGGATTGGTGTCGGGAGGAACGATCGGCGTATTCGTACTCGCCTTGTGTATCGCCGCCAAAAATGGCGATGGAAAACCCAAAAAATAATTTTCATGCATACTGCCTGCTGAAGCAGTCAGGATTTTATATATACTTACTGCTTGTGGTTGACTTGTCTGCCTCCAATAAATTTAACAGTTGAAAGCTTTAATTATTACAGATAACTACACTCGTTATTTTTTATAGTTTAAGTTTTAAATGAAGAATTGTGTTTGGCGAAATACGAGAAAACATCAGAAATATATTGACATTTAAGAGGTTCCTCTTTATAATTAAGAGGAACCTCTTGATTTTTTTAGTAAAGGTGCTGAGATGATTTGGCAGACAGAAAAGAAACAGCAGAATTATTTTTTGATGTGATACATTTGTTTAGAAAATACCATTTTACTAATGGGGAGCATTTGAGTTTAACGAGCGGACAATACCAGTGTCTGTTTTTATTGGATGACGTTAACGAAATCAGTCAAAGAAAATTGTCAGAGATTCTTATGATTCGCCCTACTTCTTTAAGCGAGACAATATTCAAGTTAGAAAAGAAAGGCTTTGTGACACGGCGTCCCTCAAATGAGGATAAGCGAACTTATATGGTTTCTTTGACACAGAAAGGAATGGCAGAGGTAGATAATATGCGTAAGTTGAGAGCAGATGCACATATGGAGGTGTTAGCAGCTCTTTCAGATGATGAGGTTTCACAATTTGAAGATATTATGCAAAAAATAAAATCATTTTATAAGGAGAAAGAAAAGTGATAATAACAGATAAGAAGCGAACATTGATATTTATAAATGTGCTTATTACTTGTATTGCATCTTCCATGCTTGCCACTGCATTGACAACCGCACTTCCCGCCATAAATACAGATCTGAACATTGATGTAATAACAGGGCAATGGCTTACAAGCGGTTATTCACTTGCAATGGGAATCATGATGCCGCTGACTGCATTTCTGATAACACGCTTTCAAACACGCAAGTTATATATTGCAAGCATTCTGATATTCATATTGGGTCTCGTTATATGTGTGTCTGCACCTAATTTTTATGTTATGATGTTTGGAAGAATTTTGCAGGCTTCGGGCAACGGAATATTGACATCAATGGCTCAGGTTGTATTGCTGTCAATTTATCCGCCGGAAAAAAGAGGTTCTATTATGGGATGGTATGGTCTTTCTATAGGAGCAGCGCCTGTAATTGCACCTACGCTTGCCGGAATTCTGGTAGATTCCTGCGGCTGGAGAATGATTTTCTATGTAGCAATCGCAATTATGATTGTATCACTGTTTTTTGCATTGAAGGTATTTGACAATGTACTTGATACTGCTAAGAAGAAATTTGATGTACTTTCTTTTGTACTGAGTGCATTTGCATTTGGAGGAATTACTCTTGGTGTTGGCAATATCTCAAAAAGCGGAATCAGTCATCCGAATACATATATCCCTCTTATTGTCGGAGTAATAACTGCTGTGATTTTTGTTTTCAGACAGCTGAAACTTTCTCAGCCTTTCCTTGAACTCAGGATATTAAAACAGAAGGATTATACATTAAGTGTGATTGGCAGTATGCTGCTTTATTTTGTAATGATGGGTTCTTCTATCATCATGCCGCTGTATGTTCAGAATATTATGGGATGTTCTGCTACCACATCCGGAATCGTCACTCTGCCCGGATCTCTTATGATGGCAATTATCAGTCCCTTTGCAGGTAAAATTTATGATAAGCTGGGAATTAAACGACTGTTTGTTGTGGGAAGTGCAGTCATGTGTATCAGTAATATCGGAATGTTTTTGATCGGCATGAATACGCCTCTTGCAGTTGCCGCACTGTTGAATGTGATAAGATGTCTGTCTATCGGATGTCTTATGATGCCGCTTGTTACATGGGGAATGAGTAAAATCGGCGGAAATACCGCACATGGCACAGCGTTGCTTACATCATTGCGAACAATTGCAGGAGCAATAGGTTCGGCAGTATTTGTAGGAATTATGACGATAGTAGGTGAAAAATCCACTCCGATTCATGGTTTGAACATAACGTTTATTTCAATGGCAATGGTATCGTTTGTGATGCTGCTTATTTCGCTCTTTGGCGTTAAAGAGAATAAAAATAAATTATCATAATGATAGTGCCTGTGGTTCAAAAAATGAATCACAGGCTTTTTAATTACAATTCCATAATTTTATTAAAATTCCGATTTTAACATTTCTTTAACATTTCACAAACATTTCGCAAACAAAAGGGGATTAAAATATATACAACAGATGAGAAAAACGTCTGAAACAAAAATCAAATGGAGGTACTTATTATGAAAAAGGAAAATTTTGTAACACTGGTAATGTCAACGATTGGAGGGCTTATCTTTGCACTGGGAATGTGTATGGCGCTTTTACCGGAATGGGACGCATTCACTCCCGGAGTTGTATGCGGTGCGATCGGAGCAGTTGTTCTTCTTGCTATGGTGATAGTCCGCAGGAAAATGACAAATGCACCTGCAATCAATATCAATGGCAAAACAGTCGGAATCGTAATTTATGGCATAGTTTCAGCTATTGTTTTAGGTGTTGGAATGTGTATGACAATGGTCTGGGAAGGTCTTATGATTCCGGGAATAATCGTAGGTATTGTTGGTATTGCTCTTTTACTTGGGCTTATTCCAATGGTAAAGGGTATAAAACAATAATAAAAATATAATGGAGGTAATTTAAAATGGAAAATCAGATGAAAACACAGGCTCAGATCGAACAGGAAATGCTTGAATTGAACAAGCAGTTTAGTGAGTTCCTTCACACCAAGGGAATCACTGCAAAATTCAAGTTGGCATTTTCCAATATGGGAGATTCAGTAAGAACGCAGCATGAGGCTGACAAAGCGCAGTATGAAACTGTCAAAGCTCAGTCAGCAGAGAAAAACTCAGAATTTGTAGAGTTTCTCCATACCAAAGGACTCAAAGCAAAATTCAATCTTGTTGTTAATAATATCAAGAAAGGCGCTGAATCTGCGCCGCAAAGAACGGCAGAAAGCATTGCCAAAGCAACTACACAGGCTCATGCCCATGTGAATCCATACGCAGGCGCTCATGCAACTCACAAACACTACACTGCAGGATCGCTTGCCGAAGAGTTTAATAAATTTCTCAAAATGAAAGGTCTTGATACATAATACACAGTCGAGATCAAGAGCAGCGACGAGGAATGATTCCGAACATAAGGCAAGAGAATAATCTGCTCCAACAGACAGCAAAAGCATAGGTGCGGCAAATCTTGAAGCAAGTAGGAACGCAGGAAAGCATAGTTAAATATGTATAAGCTTGCCGGCGGGGATTTTGAAAATTTTCGCCGGTTTTTCTGCTCAGCAGCCAGAATTTTCACAAAACTTTAACATTTATATGCTATTATAATGTAAAATCTTATGGGAGGGATTCTATGTTTAAAATACTGCTTGTAGAGGACGATAAAGAGCTGAATAAAACTGTCTGCACATATCTTAATAAAAACGGCTATAATGCTGTTGGCTGTCTTGATGCAAACGATGCATATAACGAAATGTATGGCAATGTTTTCGACCTTATCATATCTGACATTATGATGCCGAAAATTGACGGCTTTGAATTTGCTGAAACTGTACGCTCACTGAATCAGGAAATTCCCATTCTTTTTATGACAGCAAGGGACGATTTTACTTCTAAACAGCGAGGTTATAGAATCGGTATTGATGATTATATGGTAAAGCCGATTGACCTTGATGAGCTTCTCTTAAAAATTGGCGCATTACTGCGCAGGGCAAAAATCGCTAATTCAAAAAAACTGATAGTAGGAAAACTCACTCTTGATGCAGAAGAACGTTCCGCATTCCTTGACGGTGAAGATATTCCGCTGACTGTTCGTGAATTTAATCTGTTGTATAAATTGCTGTCATATCCGAAAAAGACCTTTACACGCTCACAGTTAATGAACGAGTTCTGGGACGTTGAAACAGAAAGCAGTTCCAGAACGGTAGATGTGTATATGCGAAAACTGAGGGAAAAGCTTGCTGACTGCGATGATTTTGAGATAGTAACCGTACATGGACTTGGCTACAAGGCGGTGCTGAAATGAAAAAAGGAAGTTTGAATAAGCTCGGCTTTGCGTTGATGAGATTTTTCAGTTTCTTCGGTTCGATGGCTTTTGTGATAACCTGTTCTTTTTTGCTCTTTCTGCGGTCGATGAATCTTGAACGTGAGATATTGGAAACGAATGCAAAGCTGACTTTTCTGAACATTTTGATCCTTACCTTTTTGTTTTGCAGCATTGATGCGATTCGCAGGAAGATAACCGTTGAACGTCCCGTACAAAATATCATTAAAGGGTTGGATGAGATCACAAAAGGAGATTTCACAGTCAGGATCTCTGCCGTCAAGGGAATCACCGATGAAAACGGATTCAATATAATTGTAGACCAGATAAACAAAATGGCAGCAGAACTTGGCGGAGTTGAAACACTGAGAACAGACTTTATTGCAAACGTTTCCCACGAGTTGAAAACGCCATTGGCTGCTATCAATAATTATGGTACATTGCTGCAAAGTCCAGGTATGTCCGAATCAGAGAGAATAGAATACGCAAAAGCGATTACCGAAAATTCACGCAGACTTGCCAATCTGATTACGAATATTTTAAAGCTGAACAAGCTTGAAAATCAGCAGATATATCACCAGTCAGAGCCTTATAATCTTTCTGAACAACTCTGCGAATGTTTGCTCGGTTTTGAAATGATATGGGAACAGAAAAATCTTGAGCTTGATGCTGATATTGACGAAGATATTATTATCACTGCGGACAGCGAGCTGTTAAGCCTTGTATGGAACAACTTGTTTTCAAATGCGATCAAGTTTACAAACAATGGAGGAAGGATTTTTGTTGGGTTGAAAAAAGAAACCGACTATGTAATTGTTACTGTTTCTGATACAGGCTGCGGAATGTCTGCTGAAACAGGAAAACATATTTTTGAGAAATTTTATCAGGGAGACACTTCCCATGCCTCCAAAGGAAACGGTCTGGGACTTGCATTAGTCAAAAGAGTAGTTGATATAACGGACGGTGAAATATCGGTGCAGAGTGAATTAGGCAAAGGCAGCACGTTTACAGTAAAGCTGAGGTGCAATCAAAATGAAAAAGTTTAAGGATATTGTTTTTCAGATACTTTTTCCGCCTGTGTGGATCATTGTTTTAAGCTCACTGATCGGATTTCCTTTGGTGATTATCTCCCTTGTATTTTTAAGCAAAACAAATCCGATTTGCTATGTTTCTTATGTACTATCAGCGTATGCTTTGACAGTTTTATGCGCTAATTTTCCAAAAGCCAAAAGACGCTGCAAGGAGCTTATTCACGGTAATGAAGTTTGGATAATTGTTAATTTTCGTAACTTTATGAACAGATATAAATACACCTCCATGTACCTTAATGATAGGGAATTTCGGGCTAAAATATCGTTATATATGGGATTGGGAATCAACTGCTTTTATGCGTTATTCAAATGCGGTACGGGAATTATGTTCCGTTCGGCATGGCTGTGGGCGATCGGAATTTATTATGTTATGCTTAGTGCAATTCGTTTTATGCTGCTCAGGAATATACGCATTACAGATAAAAGCAGCCATTCTGTCAAGCGTAAGATGCAAGAGTGGAAAAGCTATCGTTTCTGTGGAATAATGATGTTTCTGCTCAGTCTTGCCATGAGTGGAATGGTAATTCAGATGATATGGCAGAACCGCAGTTATGAATATAAAGGGTACATTATTTATATATCCGCACTGTATACGTTTTATTGTTTTATATCGTCAATATCGAATGTCATTTCATTTGCGAAACGTGACAATACAATTTTATCAGCAGCTAAAAATCTGAATCTTGCGGGTGCTGTGATGTCGATGTTTGCACTTCAAACGGCGATGTTTTCAGCATTTGGAGAGGGAGAAAAATTACAGCGTCAGATGAATACAATAACAGGTTCGGCAGTTTGTTTGATCGTAACAGGCATGGCGGTTTTTATGCTTGTCAGGTCAAACAGAAATCTTAAATCTCTTGAAAGGAGCATTTAAAATGGAAAATAATGATAAATTTGAGTACACATACTCTGCAAAACAGCAGACGGAGCTTGAAAATATTCGTAAAAAATATCTTCCTCATGAAGAAACCAAAATGGAAAGACTTCGTCGTCTTGACGAAAGCGTGACGCATAAAAGTTCGATAATCTCAATTATTGTAGGCATAGTCGGTACGCTGGTAATGGGATTCGGAATGTGCCTGTGCCTTGAATGGGCTAAATTTATCTCCGGAGTGATTATCGGAGTTGTCGGAATGGCTATACTTGCAGCGGCTTATCCGATTTTTAAATATGTTACGAACAAACAGCGTGAGAAAATAGCTCCGGAAATTTTGAGGCTGACAGAAGAAATTTCAAATGAAAAGTAGGGTTTTGATGTGAAAAAGAAAGTGATAGCTTATGACAAAAACGGCAGACAGACGGAAAAGGAAATCAACTATATTCCGTTCCGGTATATTCTTGCAATACTGCTTACCGCAGCGGAAACAATAGCGGTTTTGGCTATCGTAATTGCTTTGATGTATTATATTCCTTATTTCAGTATCGCCGTTTGGATTACGCAGATTTTTGTACTGCTTCAAATTGTTAATTCCAATGATAATCCTGATTATAAAATTCCGTGGCTGCTGGTTGTTCTGATAATTCCGGTGGCAGGTTTTATGATTTATTTTATGTATTATTCAAGAAAGTTTCCCAAAAAGTTTATCAGGCGTCTTGAAGAGCTGAACGACGTAAAAATTAAGGACGATACAGCGGAGCTTGCTTTACTGGAAAGAGGATATTCTTGCTTACAGACAGGCTTTGCAGATTTGCAAAATTTCAAATACACATCTCTATCGGAATACACATATGAAGTATTTTGAAATCGGAGAGCAAATGCATTCAGCAATGCTTGAGGATTTAAAAAATGCAGAAAAATTTATCTTTATGGAGTATTTCATAATCGAAGAAGGTATCTTCTGGAACTCCATTCTTGATATTCTCAAAGAAAAGGTAAAGAAGTGAAAGTTGTATATGACGATATCGGCTGTATGTCTACTTTGCCGGGATATTATTACAAACAGCTTGTAAATCTGGGTATCAGTGCAGTTCCGTTCGCACGGCTGAGAGGTCAGGCGAATAATAAATTCAACAATCGCAGTCATAGAAAGATTTTAGTGATTGATGATAAGGTTGGTTACACGGGCGGCATAAATATCGCTGACGAATATATTAATCAGCGGGAACGGTTCGGACATTGGAAAGATACTGGAATACGTTTGCAGGGAGAAGCTGTTATAGAGCTTACTAAGATGTTTATTACCGATTACTCGCTTAATTTCAGAAAAAGTACCGAAGATTATGAGAAATACTACATTTGTGAAAAATATGCTGACAGAGGTTTTGTAATGCCGTTCGGCAGCGGACCGAGACCAATTTACGAAAAGGAAGTCGGCAAAGCGGTAATCATGAATATGCTCAATCAGGCAAAACGGTATGTGTACATTACAACTCCGTATCTAATCATAGATAACGAGCTTTGTCAGGCAATTGAAAATTCCGCTGTCAGGGGAATTGATGTGAAGATCATAACACCGCATATTCCCGACAAAAAACTTATTTTCGGAATGACAAGGAGCAGCTACCGCCGATTTATTGACAGCGGAGCAGAGATATATGAATACACACTGGGATTTATTCATGCGAAGATGTATCTTTCCGATGATGAGATTGCTATGATTGGTACAATCAATCTGGATTACAGAAGTCTTGTTCATCATTTTGAGAACGGTGTCTGGATATACAAGTGTAACGTAATAGATGATATCAAGGCTGATATTATAGATACGATTTCAAAATCTGAAAAGATAGAAAATGATACGCTGAAAGACACTCTTCCAAAGCGTTTTATCCGTGCTATAGTCAGAATTTTTTCTCCCATGTTATAATCAATTTTATATTTTTCTATTTGTAACTGTGCAGTCTTAGACCTGTGCGGTTATTTTTATGTCTAAAAAGAGATTTTAACATTTCTCTAACATTTTACAAACATTTCGCAAACAACAGAATAGTATTATAGGTGCATCAAAGGAAAAGGAAGTTGATTTTATGAAAAAAATTGTAATTATTACACTTGCAACGGTAGTTGCAGCGAAAAACTAAAAAAGTAATCTTCATGCGTACTGCCTGCTGAAGCAGTCAGGATTTTATATACTTACCGCCTGTGGTTGACTCCCATCCCACAGGCGGTAGTTCTTTGCAATAATCTATAAACTGATTCAAAACTTCTGATAGGATTCAATGCACATTTTATTGATATTACACACAAAATTAAAGCACTATTTTGTGCATAATGTGGAAATTTAAAAAAGCTATTGACTTAGAGTCCACTCCAGATATTATAATAATGACAGTAGATTTGTGTGT
>CAMWXM010000111.1 GCA_947178195.1 uncultured Ruminococcus sp. | reverse complement strand
AAACAGTAATTTGTCAAATATTTTTTGAACCTATAGCTGATATGGTACAATAAAACTTGACACATCCTTCTCAAAAAAATATAATAGAAAAAAGGATAGGTGTACAAAATCCTTTGAACAGAAGTGCTGAAAAAAGAGTTGTAAAAAAATGAAACAAAGGTTATCAGGAGGAGAAATGTAATGTCAGATTCAAATCAAAACCGTAAATATGACATAATAGTAATTGGTGCAGGACCAACAGGAAGTACAGCGGCAAAAGCTCTGTCGGAAAAAGGATATGATGTACTCCTTGCTGAAAAATTCAGAATGCCGAGATACAAATCCTGTTCCGGCGTGCTTATCAAAAAATCTATGGAGCTGGTGAAAAAATATTTCGGGGAGGAAATTCCATTATCGGTGACGTGTACGCCAATTGACAACAGAGGAATGATATTCACTACAGATAAAGGAAAAGAGTATCGTTTTGAACAAGAAGGTTTGAATGTATGGCGAAGCTCCTTTGATAATTGGCTGGCACAAGGCGCAGTATCCTCAGGTGCAGAACTCAGGGATAATACTTCTGTGATAAGCTGTGAGGAATCCTCAGATAAAGTAATTGTTACGATGCAAGGAGAAAAAATATATACTGCTGAGGCTGACTATGTCATTGACTGCGAGGGCGTTGTCGGAAGTGTTAAAAGAAAGCTTCTGCGTCAGGAACAGGATTATATCACAACCTATCAGACATTTAATCACGGCAGTATCGAGCTCGATCTTCATTATTTTTATGCTTACTTACAGCCTGAACTGTCAGGTTATGACGCCTGGTTCAATGTGAAAGATGATAAACTGGTGTTGGGGGTTGCGGCAGAAAATAGGGCAGCACTTCCTGAATATTATGATTGCTTTATAAAGTATATGAAAGATAATCACAGCTTGAATATCACTGACCAGCTAAAAGAAGAAAAATGGCTTATGCCGAAAATAAAACCGGGCTGTCATGTGGATTTTGGAAAAGGAAGAGTGTTTTTTGCGGGAGAGGCGGCTGGATTCCTAAACCCTATGGGGGAGGGGATTTCTGCAGGAATGGAAAGTGGTCATGCTGTTGCTTCTGCGATTTGTAAACATTTCGGAAATACCGAGCTGATTTATTCCGAATATAAAAAGCTTGCAAGTCAAATCTGGGTTTATATGAGCAGACAATGGGACTTTGTCGGCAATATGGCAGATACCTTTTCAAATATGAAATTGTCAGTGAAATAGATAGTGAATGACTTAATATTTTCATTGACTTTTTGCAAATCATGTATTATAATAAATATAGATAGTAAATAAGAAACAGCCCGAATTATATTTGTAAAACGCATAAAACCTGAAAATTGATAAAAAATTATAAATCAGGTCTGAGACGAATTTTTATGGCATTTCCATAGCAAGGGCCATAAAAAAATAGGAGGTTTTTATGAATTTAAAGAAAAAAATTATAACTGCAGCAACATTGCTGACAGTTGCCGCATCAAGCGTTACGTCCGCATTAGGCGGTGCGTTTATGACGTCTGCGGTGGATACCAATAACGATGACTGGCTTCATGCTTCCGGCAGCAGACTTTACGATAAGGACGGCAATCAGGTATGGCTTACCGGCGCTAACTGGTTCGGTCTGAACTGTATTGAATATTCGCCCCACTACCTTTACGCCGGCGATATAGACGATATGCTTTCCGAGGTAGCGGACAGAGGTATCAACGTTATCCGTTTCCCTATCTCAACAGAACTTATTCTTTCATGGATGGAAGGCAAACCCTATCAGATAGGCGCGGGCGGTATGCAGGCTTCATATAATCCCCCACAGGATGAGGACGACGGAAACGGCGGTATTATCAAAGCCGGAACGTACGGCAACATTAATAAGGACTTTGTTGAAGCTGACGGTAAAACCCTTATAACAAGCGACCGCGGATTTGACGTTATCCTCGATAAATGCAAAAAATACGGCATTAAGGCATTCATCGACATTCACAGCCCACACGCGGACAACTCAGGTCATAACTATAACCTATGGTACGGCAAAGAAACTAAAGGAAACGCTGACGCCGGCATGCCCAGCGTTATGGTTACTACCGATATATGGATCGACACCCTTGTCTGGCTGGCTGACAAATACAAAAATAATGATACTCTTATAGGATACGACCTTAAAAATGAGCCTCACGGTAAAGGACAGGAAGGAAAAGAGGCTGCTAAATGGGACGGCTCTACCGATGAAAACAACTGGGCTTATGCGGCGACAAAATGTGCCGACGCAATTTTAGATGTAAACCCTAACGCGCTTATCTTTATCGAAGGCGTTGAACAGTCCCTTAGCGGTGCAATGCCGGGCGACTACTGGGGTATAGCTGACAGAGAAAAAAATTCGCCGTACATAGGCGCATGGTGGGGCGGAAACTTCCGCGGTGCAAGAGAATATCCTATCCAGCCGAAGCACGGTACAAGCCAGATAGTTTACTCTCCTCACGACTACGGTCCGTCAGTTTTCGCACAGAAATGGTTTGAAAAGGATTTCACTGAACAAACCCTTCTGGACGACTACTGGTACGATACCTGGGCATATCTTAATGAAGAAGATATTGCTCCGTTGCTTATCGGTGAATGGGGCGGTCATATGGACGGAGCTGAAAACCAGAAATGGATGGAGCTTCTCCGTGACTACATGATAAAACATCATATCAATCATACATTCTGGTGTCTGAACACCAACTCCGGCGATACAGGAGGTTTATGGGCAGGATTCAGCTACTCAATTAATTCGGGAACAACAATAACATGGGAAGAAAAAAAGTATGCTCTGTTTGAGAAGTCGCTGTGGCAGACAAACAAAACCGGAAAATATATAGGTCTCGATCACGAAATTCCACTTGGAACAAACGGTATCACAGTTACGGATTATTATAAAAATTACGACGCTTCCGAGGGCAGCAACCTTGATTCAGATGGTTCTTCAAATCCGAAACAGCCTGAAACAAATCCTACAGACGCGACCGGACCAGTTGTAGATTTTATATCGGGAGATGTAACAAAAGATAAAAAGGTCAATGTTTTTGATTCTCTTAAATTAAAGCGTATGATAATTTCAAGCTTAGCCGCACCTGCCGCCACTGCTCCTCACGCTCAGCCGGGCGACGTTGACGGAGACGGTATGATAAGTGTAAAAGACCTGATAATTCTTAACAAATTCCTTATAGGTAAAGATGTTCATTTTAAAGTGTATAGTGATTAAAGTATTACCGCACAAGGGCTGTTTAAGACCTTGTGCGGTGTTGTTTAATATGAGGATTATTTTGATTTTTTAACAGATTCAATAATTTTTTGTACTTCCAAAGCCTTACCAATATCGCCTTCAATTTTCAGTTTTCCGGTTGTGTAAGCAAGAACGGAGTTTAAAGAACCGTTAATAAGCTTTAAGAAGTTTTTAGCGGTTACAATAAATTTAACGTCTCTGTCATAGTATTCATATGGTTCTACAGAGAGCTTGCCGTCTTTTAATTCAATATAAAATGCACCTTCGCCTTCGCCAATAATATCGACCTGTACGGCAAGATGACCTTCAATATTGCTGACGTCGCTTTTCATTAATTCTTCTTTTACCTGTTCAAAAATTTCATCGTAAGTCATTATATAATACCTTCCCTTTAAATTATAATTTTATTTGAGAGCAATAATCAGGCAAGTATTTCACCTTGCTGTGACTGTGCTCTTTTTATTTTCTTAGATGTAGTTTTGTCAAATTCTGCATCTCTTATTCTTAAACGTCGTATTGCCTTTGCCGGCGAAACAGTTTTATTGATTTTTTCAACCTGTTCTTTAAATAATGTATTTACATCGGCATTAGTCTGTGTGCAGAATTCGGCATTCGGGAAAATTTCTGCCGTTATCATACCGTTTTCGGCATATACTAAAACTTCGGATAACCAATCCAGACCTGCAAATTTATTTTCCAACTCTTCTGGTGAAACATTCTCACCATTGCTTAAAATAATAAGATTTTTCTTCCTTCCGGTGATATGTAAGCGATTATTTTCGCCTACGTGTCCCAGATCCCCAGTTTTAAGCCAGCCATCTTCCGTAAGCGATTCTGAAGTTGCCTGCGTATCCTTGTAATAACCCATCATAACAGAAGGACTTTTTGCCCAGATTTCTCCGTCTACTATTTTTATATCGCAGCCGTTTACAATTGTACCGACAGAACCATCGTTTTTATCCTTCAATGTAGCGGTGGAAATTCTCGGCGAACATTCTGTCATACCATAACCCTGTGCAATCGGAATCCCAAGCTGTTGATATGCGGTTATAAGCTCAGGGTTTAAATATGCGCCGCCGCTGTAAATTCCACGAAGCTTGCCGCCAAATACGGAATTGGCTATTCCCTGAATCGGTACATCTGGCATACCCTCAGAAGCTGCCTTTATCTTTTTATAGATTGTTTCTGCTATCATAGGAACAAGAAGCATGAGCGTAGGCTGGAATTGCTTGAGATTCTGCGCTATATGCATCATAGAATCGTTTACGCATACAGTTGCGCCGTATCTCAGTGAAAGCAGAATATCGCAGGTAAAGCAGTAAACATGATGAATAGGCAAAACGGTCAGCAAAGTGTCTTCCGGTGAGCTTTCATCGTCCTGACACATGGTATTATCTATAAAATTGCTGTGTGAAAGCATAACTCCCTTGCTTTTGCCGGTAGTACCGGAAGTATAAAGAATAGCGGCACATTCTTCCGGCTTGACTGGATGCCATTCTTCCACGGCATATGATTCAAGAATCTGAGGTATTGATAATTGCTCAGGTATTTCCTGAAGCGAAACGCAAGTATGGATAAGCGGACAATTTTTTTTCACGTCCGGAAGTACGGGCAGATAGCGCTTGTCATAGAAAAATACTTCGGTGTCCTAACGCTGAAGGGGGTCGCATAAATCTTCCGCAGACATATGCGCATCAAGTGGAACAATAATATGACCGTTATTTGTCGTTGCAAAATATGCAGTAAGATATGCCGAGCTTGTTGCGCCTATTACGGCTGCATGCAGTTTTTTTCCATTTGCCTTCTCGTTTAAAAAGCGTCCGAGTTTTTTGCAGTTCTGCTCTAATTGTTCAAATGAAACATCTGCAATTTCTTTGCCTGATTTTTCACGTATAAATGTCTTTGCGCCGAATGACTCTACCGACCAGTCCATAAGATTCTGAAGAGTTTTTATATCAGTTTTTTTCATTTTTTTCTCCTTATTGTTACTGAAGATTTTCAAGATATGAAATCGCATCGCCAACAGTATGAAGATTAAGAATTTCAGCTTCATCTACGGTGACGCCCAGCATTTCTTCAACTTCCCCTAAAAAGCTCATAAAATCATAAGAATTGAAATGTAAATCCTCGATAAATTTAGCATCTGTTGTGATTTCTTCCGGTTCAACGTCAACATATTCGCAGATTATGGGTTTTAATTTTTCTAACATAATAATTTTTCCTTTCAATTATATCATTTCTAATATTTCACGGACAGTACGGCTGCTGTTTTCAATGCCTCTGAACAGCACTCGGCACAGATAATAATAAAGATATTCCATCTCATAATCGGTAACAGCGTCTTTTTTATATTCAAAATTAAAATTAAGACCGTTGTCCTCAACACGATGCATAACGGTAAGATAAAGAGGTTGAGCTGCTACGCCGTTTGTGTACCAGAAGGTCTTATATGGAACATCAGGTATTTTATCAGCGTCCTGTTTTAAAGTGAGCGGTTGATAGGTAAGGCTTATGCTCTCATAACTAGTTCCCGGAGGAAGATTCCAATGCTTTGAACGTTGATATCTGTATGCTACAGGGTCGTAATTAGCATGACGGAACAGACGGTTCTGTTCTTCCTGAATAGTATGAACAGCTTCCAAAAATGTAGCTTCAGGTTCGATAATAGTACGAAGAGGGAAGAAATGTATACGTGTTCCACCTGAATTTTTTTCCAGAAGTGTACCTCTTCTGGCAACACAGCTGTTTATTGAAACGTCTTTTTCATCATTGTTGAATTTTGAAAGAACGGTACGGAGTCCCATAAGAAGCAGACAGACCATCGGAACATGATTTTTTTCACAGTATTCTATCAGGCGTTCTGAGGGTTCTTTTTCAAGCTTATAAATCGAAATCGAAGCCTCGGGGCTAGAGGAAGTGACCATTGCACTTCGTTGATTGGGATTGTTATTTTCACGGCGCTGAGTAATAAGTCTGCCCATACCGTTGAAGTCGGTATACATAGGTTCGCTTTTTTCTATTTCACCAGTCCAGTATGCTGCGTCCTTTTTGTAGGCTGCTGACCCTGCTTCATAGGCAAGATCACGTTCAAGCGCCTTGATATACGACTGAGCAGGCTTCGGCTTTGGAGTATTATATCGTTTTGCACAGTAAGTCTCTAAAATATATCTGTCGAATGCAATAAGTGACGAAGAATCCATAGTCATATGGTCAACTTTAAGATAAATTCCATTGAACCCGTCAGGAAGCTTTATCATGACCACCTGATTCATAGGAGAGTGAAAGCGTTTGAATGGTACGGCAGTCCATTTTCTCATTTCGTCATGAGCGTCCTCTTCTTTCCATTTTGAAAAATCCACAAACTGAATATCACGATCTTCGGTAGGTACTACATACTGATATACAGTTCCGTCCTCGTCCTTTAAAAAACGCAGTCTCATTGATTCAAATTGCTCATACGCCGCATAAACAGCTTCTTTAAGTATGTTGAAATCGGTGTCTTCCTGTACATAAAATCCGGTTCCGATATTGAGAAGCTGCTGATGATTCGGGCAGTATGAAACAGAGTAATTGTGGATTCTCTGAGCTGCCGTAAGGGGATAGCACTTTAATACAGCGCCGTTTACCTGAAATTCTTTCATCTTTTTATCCTCTTTTCTGTTTTGGTCAAACCTCTCCGTCACACCTGTAGCGTATTGTCTACTGTTTCATGTGAGACTAAGGGGATATTTCTTAAAAATTCTTTTTTTATGATTTATCATTTTTCCGGTATCCATTTCTGAACAAATTCAAAAACAGCTTCTTCGTATTCCTTTTGGTTTTCATAATAGCTTGCGCCGTGACCTGCGTTTTTAACGATCAATAATTTTTTCGGAGCTTTACAAGCCTCATAATTTTTCTCGCTCATCCATGTGGGAACAAAATTATCCTCTTCTCCGTGAATAAACAGCATAGGACATTTTGCAGTTTGCATTGCGATAAGAGTGGAATAATCATTAAAACCGTATCCTGCCTTTGACCTGCACATTTTGTCGTTTATATTCATGACCGGGAAAGGCGGCAACTTATAGTCACGTTTGAGAATATGAGCAAATACGTCATATGGAGAAGTAAAAGCACAGTCTGCGATTATTCCCTTTACATTGTCCGGCAGATCTTCAAATCCGGCAGTCATTAATGCGGTAGACGCTCCCATTGATACGCCGTAAAGAAGAATTTCTTTTTCATTGTTAAACCGTTTTAATATATATCTTATCCATTCAAGACAATCAAAACGATCAAGGATTCCGAATCCCACATAATCGCCTTCGCTTTCGCCGTGGGCACGATGGTCAACTATCAGGCAGTCAAAACCCAATTCATGAAAATAATGGGACAAAGCGGCGAAATCACTTAATCCGCAGCTTGTATATCCATGACAGCCTATAACAAGCCTTTTTGAAGGCTTTTCGGCAGGTAAATAATATCCGTTTAAACGTATACCGTCCCTTGCCTTAATAGAGATCTGTTCCAGGTTCTGCTGCATGAGCCATTCCTTTTTGGGACGGATTATTTTTTTATATTCTTCCCACTTGTCCATATCAGCCATTTCACTCAGGTCAACTCTCAACTGATCCTGACGGGGAATGACACGGTTGAATAAGGTCGCAGCGCCTCCGTATGCAGCGGCAGCACCGGCTAAAATGCCGCCTCCGAGAATTGTGCCTAACCAGTATATATTTCTCATTTTACCACTCTCTTTTCATTATTTCGACTGGCGTTCGAATTTGTTATTCTTATATTAACACATTTTCGACCGTCGGTCAAGTATTTTTTTAGAAAATCTTGTAAAATAAAAAAAATTGTGATATAATTAAAAAAACATTCAAAAAAAGCGGTGATTATATGAAAAGTGATAAGAAAGAGCAAATTTTAAGCGCTATGGAACAGCTTATGACCATTATGCCGGATAAAGAAATTTCCGTAGGGCTTATTGCCAAGACAGCACATATAGGCAAGGGGAGTATATATTATTATTTTGACAGCAAAGAGGAAATTTTATATGCAGTTATCGAGCGTTGCTATAAAAGGGCTATTCACGAATATTTTGATAAGATACGATCGGAAGCTCCGGCTATAGAAAAAATCAAAATATTGTTTAGGAGCATTCTTAAACAGGAATTTCAGGATAATGAAAAAAATCTTATTTATACGCTGCATTTAAATGATAATCTGTTGATCCATAATAAAATGAAATTAGTTGCCGTACAGGAAATTTCTCCGATACTGGAAGAACTGCTGGTTCAAGGTATCGAGGAGGGAACTATCAGAACTGAAACTCCTAAGGAAAGCGCAGAAATGATTGTGGCTGTGCTGACTTTTTTTCTGGATAATACAGTACTGCCAGAAAACGATCAGAGTATATTAAAAAAATTAAAAATATTTGCAAATGTTCTTGAGACGTCATAGCATGCAGAAAATGGAAGCTTTGATTTTTTATGGCAGATGTAGAAC
>CAMWXM010000110.1 GCA_947178195.1 uncultured Ruminococcus sp. | reverse complement strand
ATTATAAATATGAAGAGGCAATAATGTATACTTTTTTCGGCGGACTTACAACGCTTATTTCAATAGTTACCAAGCTTGCGGCGTTTTATGTTATTCCCGGAGAGCCGGGATGGGAAAGCGGCGTTTCGGTAACATTTTCGTGGATATGCGCAGTTACATTTGCGTTTTTTACCAATAAAAAATACGTCTTTAAAAATGAGACTAATACAAATCAGGAATATTTTAAGGTTATGCTTTCCTTTTACGGTTCAAGAGCAACTACATGGGCGCTGGAAATGGCGATTATTTATTGCTTTAAGGACTGGCTGGGATTCGGCGAAGTTCCTGTTACTCTGGCATGTCAGGTAATCATATTTATTGCAAATTATATTCTGAGCAAAATATTTGTGTTTAAAAACAAGGAGGAAAAAAATGAACAAGATTAAAAAAATAATAACGGCGGTCATTACGGCGGCAATTACTGCAAGTCTCCCTATGATGCATATGTATGCAGACGATAATTTCGCTATTTCTCAGGAAGACCCCAGATATAAGTATATAGAAAATGATGACGGCACATGCTCTGTGGCTGCAAACGAGCACGAAGAAGCAGGACTGAGCGGAGCTGTTGAAATACCAAAAACTCTCGGCGAAAGAACTGTTAAAAGCATATGCAAAAGCGGTTTTACAGGAACGTCAATAACAGAAATAACCATACCTGATACGGTAACAGAGATAGAACCTCTTGCTTTTGCAAATTGTCTTACTCTTTCAAAGGTGAATCTTCCGAAAACCATTACTAAAGTCGGAGAAATAGCTTTTTCAAACACAGCATTTGAAGCTGAGCTTTTAAAAAATTCCGACCCTGAATTTGTAAAGATCGACGATTACATATTATATTTGTATACTGGTCATGAGAGAGATGTTGTTATTCCTGATAATATATCGGTTATCGCAAATTCCGCATTTGCCAATAATACGGAAATAGCAAGCGTGACTATTCCAGACAACGTAGAGTATATCGGTGATAACACTTTTGAAAAGTGCAGTAACCTTACTAAGATCATTATGAAAAGCGGAGTAAAATCGGTAGGTGAAAACGCAATAAGCAGCGGCGAGGGCATTACGATTTACGGATATACGGGAACATATGCGGAATCCTTTGCCAAGGAAAACGGAAATACATTTGTGGCTCTTATAGAAGATGATAAAACGCAGTTAGAATGTGAATATGATGAAAATTTTAAGCAGTATTATTTTTCGACCGATGAGGAATTTTCCAAAGAGGGTATACATATATATAAAAGATATGCGGACGGTACAAGGATCGAAATAACCGATTCGATAAATTGGGACTTTTTATCGAGTCCGAAGGAGCTTTACGATAAGGCAAACAGTGAGAAAGAATAACTATTTGATTTTTTTGTATAATAAGGGCGGCGATCAATGACCGCCCTTTCTGTTTTTGACTGAAGGCTTTGTTGTAATACCGATTGTTTTTTTGCTCAATCTTAAACCAAAAACTTTATATATTTGTTGTAGTGTTTGATAGGGAAAAAAACAGGTTTTGAAGTTTGGCATTCCGTTCTGATATTACAAAGTCAACTGGATAGCGATCAAATAAATCCAATACAGGACTAATATATATTTGTACATCATTCTTTGGTATTACTTTTTCCTACTATCTATCACATCTATAAAAACGTTAAAAGCCCGGAAGTGTATCCGAGCTTTAATGTGTAGAAAAAATCTTCTTTAATTTTATTTTGACTTTTGTCGATGTTTGTATTATAGCATGATTTATTGGAAGAGTCAGGGGATTTTGAAAATTATTAAAAAATAAACTGACGTGCTATTGTTAAAGTAGTCCTTGAATTAGTTTATCAATCTTTAAGCTTATATAATATAATTTTATCTCCGACCTTGACTTCATCGATATTTGATTCTGTGACCTTTACTGATAATTTATCTCCGCTTATATTTCTGGAGCATTCTCCCGAAAAAATTAAAGCTTCTTCTGTAGAGGAATTTTTTTCTTTGTCAGTATCGATAAAATCAATAGAATTATAATGTGTTTCACAGAAAATATTTATTGTTTCGTCTTTAAATTTAATAGTTCTGCTACAGTCCTCTATGTATATATCTATATTTTCTGAAGCCCAAGGCGCATCGCTTTCTGATAATATATTGGTAGAAAAAATATTCATAACCGAAATAGTAATAAGAAATGCGGCACATATAACGGAAATAATTATTGCTACAATAATTTTTTTGTTTTTCATATATTTCACCATAAAATACAGCGTCATTTAATAAGTGACGCTGTATTGTTGTTATTGTTGTTTAACAGATCAAGCCTTGCCGATAGAACCGAAAAGTTCCATTTTTTCTTTTACGGTAGCTTTTATAGCTTCAAAGCCTGGAGCAAGAAGCTTTCTCGGGTCAAATCCCTTGCCCTGCTGATCCTTGCCTGCTTCGATATATTCTCTTGTAGCAGCCTGGAATGAAAGCTGGCATTCAGTATTAACGTTTATTTTTGCAACGCCCAGAGAAATAGCTTTTTTTATCATGTCTTCGGGGATACCTGTACCGCCGTGAAGCACCAGAGGCATATCGCCAACCTTGTTTTTAACTGCTTCAAGAGTTTCAAATGAAAGTCCTGCCCAGTTTTCAGGATATTTACCGTGAATATTACCGATTCCTGCTGCAAGCATTGTTACGCCTAAATCAGCGATAGCCTTGCATTCGTCAGGATCTGCGCATTCGCCTGCGCCTACAACGCCGTCCTCTTCGCCACCGATAGAGCCAACCTCGGCTTCAATGGAAAGACCAAGCTTGTTGCAGGTTGCAACGAGTTCCTTTGTCTTTGCAATGTTTTCTTCGATAGGATAATGTGAACCGTCGAACATTACAGATGAAAATCCTGCATCAATACAAGCCTTTGCGCCTTCAAAAGAGCCGTGGTCAAGATGAAGAGCAACAGGAACTGTGATATTAAGCTCTTCGAGCATACCCTTTACCATACCGACTACTGTTTTATAGCCGCACATATATTTGCCTGCGCCTTCAGATACGCCGAGAATTACAGGAGAATTGTTTTCCTGAGCTGTAAGGAGAATAGCCTTTGTCCATTCAAGGTTATTGATGTTGAACTGACCTACTGCATATTTTCCTTCTCTTGCCTTATTTAACATTTCTTTTGCTGATACTAACATTATATGTCCTCCTAAAATGATTTTTAGTATTGTATTATTATTATAACTCAATTTTTAGAAAAATGCAATGCAAAATTCAAAAAAATATGAAAAAATATAATGTTTTTCAGCGGTTGACAAAAAACTACATATTATGATATAATAAAAAAACAGATTATTTTAAAATAGGTATAGGAGAGATTATGGAAATCACATCAGAGCTTATTAAAAAAATCAAAAATGCGGAAAGTCCACGGGAGCTTGTTGAAATAGCAAGGGAAAATGATGCTGATATTTCACTCAAGGACGCAGAGATGATTTTTTCAGCTTTACTGGAAAAAAAAGACGATTAAGGCGATACCGTACAACTTTTGTGCGGTATTGCCTTGATTTTATTGTGAAAAAATGATATACTAATATTGTCGGCAGGGAAACTGCGGCAGATGAATATCTATTTGAATATAATTGAATACGGGAAGTATACAGGTGATAAAGTATGAATAAAACAGAATCCAGAGAAGATTATCTTGAAACAATATTATTATTACTGGAAAAAAAAGGCAGCGTACGCTCGATAGATATTGCAAATGAGCTTGGATATTCAAAGCCGAGTATCAGCAGGGCTATGGGGATTTTAAAAGAAAACGATTATATTAAAATAGACAGCGGCGGATATATAAGCTTTACTGAAAGCGGACGCAGGCTTGCCGAATCGGTTTATGAACGTCATACGGCAATAAAAAGATTTTTTATTGAAATTCTCGGAGTGTCAGAAAAAACAGCAGAACAGGACGCATGTAAAATAGAACACATTTTAAGTGATGAAAGCTTTGAAAAATTGAAAAATTTCAGCAGGTGAGCTTATGAGAAGAAAAATTTACAGAGCGGTCGTTATTGTAACTATCATTGCCTGTGCGGCAATGGCGTTTTTGTCGTGGTATACAATGGGCGTTATCGAAAAAAGCAAAATTTCGGAAATGCTTGAATTCCGTGTTAATCATATAGCGGAAACTATCGACAGCCGCAAGCTGGAATTTGACAATATCAATCAGCGGATATACGAGGACTATAAATCCAAGGCAAGAGCGTTGGGACTTATTTTCTCTCAGAACAGTGATTTGATGAAAAGCGAAACTGCACTTGAGGAGCTGAGAATGATAACCGGCGCAGAAGTGATAAGCATTATAAACTCGGAGAATGAAATTGAATATACCACAGGCTCAGAAAGCGGAGAACAGAAAATTTATGATGAATTTGCTCCGGCGCTGAGCGGTACTGTCTTTTCTGATGTTATCCTTGATAAGCAGTCAGATAACCCGAAAATTATTGCCGGATGTTCAAGATTAGATGAAAAGGGGATAATCCAGGTGGAATTTTCTTCGGAAAATGTGGAAAATATTCTGGAGCTTTCCGATATTTCTAAAATGTTCAACTATAACTCTATATTGAAAACAGGCTGTATTGCACTGATAGATAAGGAAAAATTGAACTATATAAGTCATACCAACATCAATATGGTGGGAAAGCCGTCGTTTTTTTCGCTGGAAGAAGATTTTGATGATACGGAAGAAAATAAAAATTTTGACTGCGAAATAAGTGGCGAAGAGGTCATGCTTCAATATGCGGATACACCCATGGGAATAGTAATAGGATATGTGCCTTACAAAGAAATATATGAAACGAGAGACGGTACTATAAAGTGGATATTGTCAGCAGCTATACTTATTTCATTTGTTATTACTCTTACGATACGGAATAAGATACTTCATATAAATAAAAAGAAAAATCCTGAAAATTAATAAAACTGAAGCAGCGCCGCACTATCTCTGTGCGGCGCTGTATTTATTCTGCAATTTTGATTTTGTAATAAAAATTCAGGTATGGTATGGTTTCTTCCCAGTTTTTGCCGATATCTATTCTTGCTGCGCTTATACTTTTTTCTATGCCGAAAAGGTCGGCTTTCATGCCAGTCACGGTTTTAGCTATAGTTCTGGAACAAAGGGAAGAAACCAGTTCGGCAGTATGCTTTTTTATCGTTTCGGTGTCAATACTGTCGTTCTGGGAATTTCCGTTTATTTTTATTTCAATGATAATGTTGATTTTTTCTCCCGATTGCTCTGCACGTATCCTGGTATTGATTTTTCTTACATAAAAATCCGTCTTGAAATCTTTTGTTTCAAGGGGGATATAAATATCCTCCACAGTGCCGCAAAGCCAGCACAGTCCCCGTGATTCCTCTTCGGTAAGAAGCCCGATAAGCTCGTTTTCACCAGTAACTGCCATAGTGAGCTTGCCGTCCTTTACAGCAGGAACGGCAGATTTTCCGTCATCTTCAAGATAATCATTTATAACTGCGTTTATATTTTTTGTAACTATAATGCCGCTTCGTCCGTTAGTTTCGATAAGCTCAGCAAGCTCGCCGCCGCTTTCTTCCACAAATCCCGCAGCGTCCTCGGGTACGCATAAAACATAGCAGGAGGGAGAAATACGATTGTTGGCAAGAAGGGTCATAAGGTTATCGGTCATGTTTTCGGGACTTACCGCAAAAACCTCCAGATGCCCGGAAAAAAGACTTTTATTCTGCTTGTTTTCGCAGTTGCCTATGGCTGAAAAAAGTGTTTTACCGCTTCCCGATACCGTCTCATCGCTTCCAAAGAGCCGGAGAGAAATTTGCTGAGAATCTGAGTAATCGGCTCCGATCTCCTTTATGAATGATTTGCTTCGTACTTCCTGATTTTCGTCACATCCGACGAGAAGCGGCAGAAGCGCCAGCATGTAAATCAGTTTTTTTATTTTCATTTATTTTTCTCCTTATAACCATTGTAATTGGCATTACTACCGCAAGAAGCAGTATAAAAATTCCCGATACCGTTGTAAGATCGATTCCGGTATAATTTATAGCCGCCGACGCTCCGAGCATTAAAACTGCCGAGATAAGGGTTTTACATTTTAATTCGGGGAAAAGCTCTCCTATGATCGTTGTGCTTAATATTATCTGGGTCGTGACCGTCATTACACAGAGCATGGTAAACAGGATCATATATAACGAATCTGCACGCTGTATGCTCATGGGCTGTGAAAATGCTCCGGCTGAGAAAAAGGGAAAATCGGATATGCGCATTATTTTTCCCAGCACGGTTATTTCTATGACTGCGACTATTTCCGTGAGTATTATTTTTCCGGTGAAAAATGCGGTTATGCTTTTGCGCTTTCCCGTGGGAACAAATTCAAGTAGAATAAACATCATTACCAGCTCGCCGGAACGGCAGAAATCTTTGACGGCAGATTTTATAATACCGCTGAAATGTGCGTTTGGCGAAAAATTTGCAAGGTCCGCTTTGGGGTATGCGCCCAGTATCATGATAAGCAGCGAAAATACTATCAGTCCCAACATAAAGCCGGAGGCACGTGACATTGCCCTTATGCCCAGGGAGGCAGTATAAACGCATACCGCCGAAAGGATAAGGGCAGCGATAAAGCTGCTTTTTATGGGAAAATATACGCTTTTTGTTACCTCCCAGAGATTGCTGAATGAAAATGCTCCCCACAAAATAAAAAATAAAGCATAAAGCAGTTTGCCGAATTTTCCGAAAATAATATCCCTTTTAAGACTGAAGGACTTGTCCTTATAAATTATCAGCATGGGAATTACGGCTAAAAACTGAAATAATATTGATAATGCCGCTCCTGTCATCTGTTCGGCATCGGAAGGGTCGGTAGAGCAGATTATCGAAAACATTCTTATGGATATTAAAACGGAAAAAAGCTGTTTGCCTTTGATATTATTCATGAAGCTCCTCCACAGTAAAGTTATTGTTCTGCATTTTACGGAATCCGGATCTTACTATAGTGTCCTTCATCGCTTTTTTGAAAAACGGCGAAAATGGCGCAGTGTATGGGAATCCGTAATCTTCCGTTGAACATATATTAAAAAGGAATACCGCTCCGCAGAGACTTATTCCGAATAATCCCCAGATTCCTCCGCATAAAACGAATATTATTCGCATGATCGCTGTGCTCTGGGAAAGGTCGGGAAGTACAAAGCCGCTTATTACCGATATTGCCGCCACGGTCAGCAGGGGAGTACTTATAAGTCCCGATTCCACGGCACTGTCTCCGATTATGATTCCGGCGACAATGCTTACTGCACCGCCTATAGCTTTGGGCAGCCGCAGTCCCGCTTCTTTTATTATTTCATACATTATTAGTACGCCTACTGTTTCAGCTGTGATGGAAAACGGTGCGTTTTCTTCGGCGTCGGCAAGTATCATTAAAAGAGTACTGTTAAGCAGCTCCGGGTGATGAATGGCAATAGCAACATAAAGAGCCGGAAGCAGCAGCGAAAGATAAAAAGCGGCGTATTTCAGCCAGCGCAGAAATGTTCCGAAATAGGGCTTGAAATTATAGTCGTCAAGAGTCTGGAAATTGTCGCTTATGAGCTTGGGGATAAAAAGCGCATAGGGACTTCCGTCCACAAGTACCGCTATTCTCCCTTCGATAAGCTTGGAACATAAAACGTCAGGACGCTCGGTAGTGCCTGCCGATGAAAAAAGAAGTCTTTTATTCGGTTCGAGAAATGGCTGTACATACCCGGTGGAAAGAATGGATTCAAGCTCTATTTTATCAAGGGAGCTTTCTATTCTTTTTATGAAATCTTCGGGCACACGGTCGGACAGATAGCAGATACAAATGTCGGTCTGGCTGGTTTCTCCTTTTACCAGCAGCTTCTGTACAAGAAGCGGAGATTTGAGCTTTCTTCGTATAAGAGACATATTTACCCTTATTGTCTCCACGAAGCCTTCGTGAGAGCCTGTAAGGTTATTTTCACCGGACGGCTCGTCGATACCTCTTTTGTCATAGCCCTGAACGCCAAAGGCAAGCATGTAATCCGCTCCGTCGGCTGCAAGAATTACAAATCCGGAATTTAAAAGTCGGAAAAAATCTCCATAATTGTATACCATAGGACGGTCAGTTGACAGCAGCATACAATCGTTTATACGATTCAACAGATTTTCGGCGCTTGGATTTTCAAGCTTCAACTCCATAAGAGGATGAAGTATAAGCTCAGTAAGGGTAGAAGTGGAAACAAGTCCTTCACAGCAAAATAAACAGCATTTCATGCCGTCTATTCTCACCTCGTTTATCAGAACATCAGAACTTTCCAGAGAAATGTCTTTTATTTTTTGAATACTTTCAGAAAGACTTGGAATAATAGCAATATCTTTTAGAAAATTTATATTTTTTTTCATAACCTTCCTCCCGGGTATGTTTTTTGTTTAAAGCAAAGCATAATACGCTTTAAAGTTATTATTGACCAAAGAAATAAAAATAATACATTCTTAGATAAAAACGGAAAATTGAACATAACAAAGAATGATAAAAAAAATGTACAAACAAATGAAAAGTTATTAAGAATCAACAAAGATGTTTTTTAAATGAAAAAAAAGCTTTACATAATCCGTTTAATGGGTTATAATAGATTTGAAATAAATGAATTATAAATTTTTTTTGCAAAACCTGTTTTTATCTATTGACTTTTTGGGAAACATAGATTATAATATAGGTATGACCAATTGGCAATATGCAATTTTTTAGTTTACATGTGAAAAAAATTATGTCACAATTTACGAAAATTAAATTTAAAGAAATTTTATTCATTATAATCACCAATAAATTACGTTGTAATTTATAAATTTATACAAAATTATCCGAAATCTATTGACTTTGAAC
>CAMWXM010000109.1 GCA_947178195.1 uncultured Ruminococcus sp. | reverse complement strand
CATGTTATTTTAAATAACGAAGATGTATCCGATAAAATACGAACGCCCGAGATTTCCATGAACGCTTCAAAGGTTTCGGCTATTCCCGAAGTCAGGACATTTCTTTTTGGTTTGCAAAAAAAAATCGCAGAGGAAAATAATATTATTATGGACGGCAGGGATATCGGTACGGTAGTTCTTCCTGATGCCGACCTTAAAGTGTTCCTCACAGCTTCTGCTGAAGAAAGAGCAAACAGACGTTTTAAGGAAATGACTGATAAAAGCATAACATATGAACAGGTGCTTGAAGATATAAAACAGAGAGATTTTAACGATATGAACAGAAAAACAGCTCCTCTTAAACAGGCGGCAGATGCAGTTTTACTGGATACCACGGGAATGACTATAAACGAAGTCAAGGAAAAGCTCAAGGCTATGATAGCAGAGGTTAAATAATAATATGAAGTTGAGTATATTTTTTAAGGGATTGTATTACTTTGTCAAAGGCATTTATTATGGGTTTTACAATGTAAAGGTGGAGGGAAGGGAGAATCTGCCGAAAAAATCGGGGTTTATTATTGCTTCCAATCATCGCACGTTTGCTGACCCTCCACTGCTGGCAGTGACTTCTATGTGCGCTAAATTTTCCTTTGTGGCAAAGGAAGAATTATTCCGCAACCCGTTTTTCGGCTGGCTTATAAGAAAGCTGGGAGCGTTTCCTGTGGAGCGTGGACGGGGAGATATGAAAGTTATTTCTGATTCGGTGGAAAGGCTCAGAGAGGGCAGGAATCTTGTTATATTTCCTGAGGGCACAAGAAGCAAGGACGGAAAACTTGGAAAAGGCAAGACAGGGGTTGCGCTTATTGCCGCCAGGTCGGAAGCTGAGGTTGTTCCTGCTGCCATAATATTTGAGGGAAAGCTCCGTTTCAGAAAAAAAGTTATTGTGAGATATGGAAAGCCTATCGGCAGGAATGAACTGGCTTTGAGCGAGGAATTTAACCCTAAAGAGCTGAAGCCGATAAAGCAGCGTATCATGGGAGATATTCAAAAACTTCTGGAGGGAAATAATGACTGAGATAAAAGTTGCAGAAACAGCAGGATTTTGTTTTGGCGTCGACAGAGCTGTAAAGCTCGTGTACAGTGAAATAGAAAATGGCGGCAGAAAGGTGGCGACTTTAGGTCCTATAATTCATAATGCCGATGTGGTAAACGACCTGAAATCAAAAGGTGTAAGAATCATAGACAGCGTTGACCAATTGGAAAAGGGAGAAAAAGCCGTTATACGCTCCCATGGAGTAGGCAGGGATATCTATCAACAGCTCGAAGAAAAGGGAAATCCATATATTGACGCTACATGCCCTTTTGTTGCAAGAATCCACAAGATAGTCCGTGAAAAAAGTCGGGAGGGTTATTTTATACTTATCGCAGGTGATAAGAACCATCCTGAAGTGCAAGGAATTGTTGGTAATTGTGACGAAAACTGCCTTGTTTTTAAGGACGAAATTGAACTTAGAGAGTTTTTTTGTAAAAAATATAAAAAATCAGAAAAAAAGCTTGCAATTGTTGCTCAAACAACGTATAATATATTAGTATGGGGGAAGTGTATAAAAGTAATCCCAGAAGACGATGAGAACATTCTTGTTTTTGATACTATCTGCAGTGCAACGTCAAAGCGTCAGTCAGATGCAGCGTTGCTTTCAAAGGAAGTAAACACTATGATAGTCGTAGGCGGAAAGAACAGCTCAAATACTATAAAGCTATATAATGTTTGCCGTGAAAACTGTCCGTCTTATCATATAGAAAACGCAAGAGAGCTTTATGCATTAAACCTGAAAAATGCTGATAAAGTAGGCATTACTGCCGGAGCTTCAACACCGGCTTATATAATTAAGGAGGTACAAAATACCATGGATGAAATTTTTAATTTTGAGGAGGCACTGGAACAATCCTTCAAAAAAGTACATACAGGAGAGCGAGTTAAAGGCTATATTGCCGCAGTCAATAACAGCGAAGCAATCGTAGATATCGGCACAAAGCATACCGGCTACGTTCCGCTTTCGGAACTTACTGACGACCCGACAAAAAAGCCTGCTGATGTTGTAAGCGTCGGCGACGAAGTTGACCTGATTGTTACTAAGATCAATGACCAGGAAGGAATCGTTTCACTTTCCAAGAAAAAAGTCGATGAGCTTGTTGGATTTGACAACATTTCCAAAGCAAAGGAAGAGGACGCTGTTCTCTCAGGTACTGTTATAAGCGTTGTGACAGGCGGTATTATCGTTAATGTTGACGGAGTAAGAGTATTTGTTCCGGCTTCTCATACCGGTCTTGGAAGAGACAAAAACCTGGACGAGCTTAACAAGAAAACGGTTGAGCTGAAGATAATCGAGGTTGACAAAAACCGTAGAAGAGCTGTAGGATCTATCAAGGCTGTTCTGAAGGCTCAGAAGGAAGCTGCAAAGACTGCATTCTGGAATGAAGCCGAAGAAGGAAAGGTATACAAGGGCGAAGTTAAATCGCTTACTAACTACGGCGCATTTGTTGACCTGGGTGGAATTGACGGAATGGTTCATATTTCAGAGCTTTCATGGAGTAGAATCAAGCATCCGAGCCAGGTAGTTAAAGTCGGCGATATTCTTGAGGTTTACATCAAGGAGCTTGATAAAGAAGCAGGCAGAATATCTTTGGGCTTTAAAAAGGCTGAGGACAACCCTTGGGTAAAATTCCAGAACAACTACAAGGTAGGCGATGTTGTTAAGGCAACTGTTGTTTCTACAACTCCATTCGGAGCATTTGCACAGATTATCGAAGGTGTTGACGGTCTTATCCACATTTCTCAGATCGCCGACAAGAGAGTTGATAATGTAAACGAAGCTTTGAAGATCGGTCAGGAGGTTGACGTTAAGATCACTGAGATTGATGCTGAAAAGAAAAGAATCAGTATCTCTATCCGTGCTCTTCTTGAAAACTCAGATGCTGAAGCTGCTGATGCAGAAACAGCTGAGGAAACCGAATAATTTTTATTAAGAACCTGTTTAGCATCTTTTTGCGCAGTGTTATCAGTGTGATTTTGTAGACCATCTATCTGCAGTTATAACGTCAGTAAAAAATCTGATGAAAACCTGCGTAATAAAGAGTCTGAACAGGATCTTTCAGCCTATTGAAAAAAGTCAAGCGGGAGCTTGGCTTTTTTCATAAATATGGTATAATAGAAGAAAAGTTTGATAAAAAAAGCTTTATGAAAATTCCATAAATAAAAATTTTAACCCCGATTCTGCTTACAGATTCGGGGTTTTTGGACAAACTGAAACACGTATTTACGTGCTTCAAAACTAAAAAATATGTTGGATTGTTTAATTGATTCCTCGCTCATTTTAAGGATAATTGGTCAAAATTGATTTGTGTGACTCTGGACTATAAGTGGTTGAATTTTTGAAAATTTTATGTTATAATAATTTAGAAGATATTATTTATGACAAAACGAAAAACAAATAATGGAACAGAGGAACAGAGAATGATAAAAGAAAAAACAGCATGCTTTACCGGTCATCGACCTGAAAAGTTGCCAGGATGTAAAGAATTAAACAAACCTGTGCTGTCAATAGTTAAAAGTATGCTTTATTATCAGATATATCAGGCGATAGAAAGCGGCTATGAATATTTTATATCGGGAGTTGCCAGAGGTGTAGACCTTTGGGCGGCCCTGTACGTTATAGAAATAAAAAAGAAGTTTCCCAATATAAAGCTTATCTGTGCAAAGCCATATGAAGATCACGGAAATCAGTTTAAAGGTGAAGATCTGTGGGATTTTAAAAATATTCTTGCAAAAGCGGATGAAATAATCTCTGTTTCAAAGAATTACTCCCCTGATTGCTTCAGACTGCGCAATTGCTTTATGGTCGATCACTCATCAAGGCTTATTGCAGTAGTTGACAACTATAAAAGCGGCACAGGACAGACGATAAGCTATGCAAATAAAAAAGGCATAGAAGTGAATATAATAAATGTAAAAGATTATCTTGCTATGTCACCTGAAACTGAATACAGAAACGCAGAATATTTTTATCTTAAATAGCGTTGTCTATTAATCTTAATAAAAGGAGAATCTGATATTATGAAGAAGAAAAAAACCGGAAGTATTGCTATTCCATTTCTGATAGCCCTTCTGATCTCACTTGTTCTGATCGGCGGTGCAGCAATTATTATATATGATAAAATAGACAGCGATGATTCTTCGCTTATATCTATGGTCAACGAAGTCGGAACTCTTTCCGAGGAAGACAATCATACAATTATGTTTGTGCTGGATATGAGCGATTCTCTCGATTTTTCCTCAGATGATTACGAGGACGATGAGGACGATGAATATAATGAAGATGACGAATACAATGATGATGAAGAATACCCTGAAGACGAAGAAGCCGACAGCTCCAAGGAATATACCTATCAGCCGTATACCTTTATGATAATGCGCTCAGTGCCTGTTGATAAAAAATTGACTTTTATGGGACTCCCAAGCAATATGCTGCTTGGCGAAGATAACAAATCGGCACAGGATATATATATAGATAACGGAAGCTCCGCTCTTGCAAGCAGTATAGAATATACTTTGGGTATAAACATTGACAGATACATGACCTTCGATACCGAAAGCTTTAAAAAGCTATGCAATATATTAGGCGGCGTTACATTTGCAGTCCCCAAGGGCGTCAAAGACGTTGACACATCTGAAGGAGAGCAATATCTGTCAGCAGAACAGATAGAGTCAATAATAAGCTGCGGAAGCTATTCTGGCGGTGAGCTTCAGCGAATTTCAACAACGTCGTCTCTTATTACGGCAATGCTTAACCAGACAAACGGTGAAAGAATTGCCGGAAATCTTGACAACAGCTTTAATTCTATTATAAATATAACTCAGAGTAATATTTCAGCTATCGACTATAACGAAAAAAAATACGCAATTAAATTTATGCTCAAATACAGTTCCCCTCAGGATAGCGAATCTCGTTCAACAAGAGCACAGTTTATAACTCCATACGGCAGCAGCGAAGGAGGAAAATTTGTTGCGGATAAATATTTTGCAGACGATATAAAGGAATACTTTGAACCGGCAAAGGAAGAGGAAGCCGAAGTTCAGAATACCGAACAGACAGAAAAGGCGGCAGAAAATGAATAAAATATTTGATTCTCACGCTCATTATAACGATCACTCCTTTGACGGCGATAGAGACGAACTTCTTGAAAAAATATTAAAAACCAATGTGAAATATATTGTAAATATTGGCGCAGGTATGAACGATGTGGAAGAAATACTTGATCTTATAAAAAAATATGACAATATATATGGAGCTTTAGGCGTTCATCCTGAAAATGCCGATATAACAGATGATAATTTTATCAATGTACTCGAAAAAAATATTTTGTCTGAGCCTAAAATAAGAGCAGTAGGCGAAATCGGACTTGATTATCATTACGATGGCTATAATAAGGATAACCAGAAAAAAATATTTAAAGCACAGCTTGAACTGGCTGATAGGCTTCACCTGCCGGTTATAATCCATTCCCGTGACGCTTGTGAAGAAACGCTGGAAATTCTCAGGGAATATAAGCCAATCGGGGTCATGCATTGCTTTAGTTATTCGGCGGAAGTTGCAGAAGAAATAATAAAACTTGGAATGTATATAAGCTTTACAGGAGTTATTACATTTAAGAATGCCAAAAAAGCACGAAAGGCTCTTGAAAGAGTACCCCTTGATAGGCTTATGCTTGAAACCGATTGTCCTTATATGGCGCCTGAGCCGTTCAGAGGGCAGCGTTGTAACAGCAGTATGATAGAAAAAACCGCTGCAAAAGCAGCGGAAGTATACGATATAAGTATTGACGAAATTCTTGATATTACAATGAAAAATGCAAAAAGGTTTTATAATATAGCTTGATTTTATTTTTAGGCGTTACTACACAATTTTTATGTAGTAACGCCTTTATTGTGTAAAGAAAACCCCCAGTTTTACTATGAGTTCAAAAAAGCTTTAGCTATGAGAAGAAAAAATAAGACCTCTTGTGATAAAATAAGTTAAGGTCTGCCAACCTAACGAAAAAAAATCAAAGGAGGTATCGTCATGACAAGAGACGATATAAGTAAGTTTAGCATATTCGAAGTGGAATTGCTGTTATTTGACAAGCAAAACACCAAATACGTGAAAACCAAGAAAAAGCAGTGAAAAGGCGAGAATTTACTTTGAAATTACGTATCTACGGCGATTGCGAAGCGTGAAATCCTTGAAAAAGTTACAATTAAATAAATTAACGTGTCAAAAAAATATTGCCCGATTTTCGGTAAAATCCGATTATCAGGCAATTTTTTTATTTTATTATCAGAAGCGTTAAAAAGTCTTTAAATTTTTGTTTTAAAGCCTTTAAATCACGTATTTACGTTGTTTAAAATTTAAAAGGTTCTAAAACACTTTTTTAATAACTCAAATTTTTATGTTGAAAATAGGGTAGCAACCTCGCAACTAAATTTAATTAAAAAATATCTGATTAATATTAGTTTTTTTAAAAATTAGCACTCTTCTGTGCTTATAATATCCTCCGGATCAAGAGTACCTATAACCTCGCCACGACAACGAAACAGATACCTCAAAGTGTTCTGAAAGTTTTAATAATATGTCTGAATTGACTCTTGAACCGTTTTCCCAGCGTTTTAAATTACCTGGGCTTAATCCGAGGCTTTTAATTAACGGTGTTGGTTTTGTTCCTTCTCGACTGCATAATTCTAAAAATTGTTTATAAAGCATAAAAAGCCACCCTTGAAACAATTTAGCCAAAAATATACAAATCAGGAAGGAGACTGTCCGAAAACTCATTGTCACTTGTCAATTTTGCACAAATATCTAATTATATATAAGAATTTTCAAGGGCTTTATAATCGTTTTTACACTAATTTTTTGTGCAATTTGATAGTCCGACTTTAGTTTTCGGACAGTCTGGAAGAAAAGTTCAAAATGAACAAATTAAAGATATTTTACAATAGTGAATTCGGATAACTTGGAGTTCTAACAATTGACGGAAAAGAATATTTTCCAGCTACGCAGTGTGCTAAGATTTTAAGATATGCAGATCCATATAAAGCTATCCTCACTTCTCGAAGATTTACAGGCAAAGTACGACAAAAAGATTAAAAGCGAGGTGGAACTTTATAAAAAAGGAGGTACGCAAATGAGTGAAATAGCGAAAGCGCGCTGTATTTCGGACGTACACATACAGTTTGTTTCAGTGGTAGACAAGTCGGCAAACCAGAAATCTTTACTCATAGCCAAAGCTGAAAATGGAAAAGCGGACTTTTCTGATTACGGTAAAATCGTCAAGACCGATTTCGAAACCTACTATGTGACCGGGATCGTCTACGAGCCTATGACGGAGGATTCCCAGGGAGACTGTATGACAGCAGAAGAAATACGCAAGGCTGCACACTGGTTTGCCAAAAAAGGCAGCGGCATTAGACACATGCAGCGACGGCGTTCGTGAGGATACTATTAATTTTAATGCAAAAACAATTGTTTAATAAAAAAAGAAAGAAGAGGTAAAGAAAAATGAAAAAGAATTTAAGTTATTTTATGAAGGAAACCAAAGAAGAAATCGTAACCGCTCCTGCACCGGAAAGCTTTAAGGACGAAAACGGAAACGTTCTTGAAATGGAGATAAAAGTGCTTTCCCACGAAAGAATCAGAAAAATCCAGGACAATTACCGCAAGCGTTCCGTTTATCTCGACAAAAAAGGAAATTCTTTTATTTCCGGCGGTGAAGTTGTAATGAAAAGCGATTATGACTCCAACAAGGCACTTCGCCATATTATGGCTGAAGCCCTTGTTTATCCTGATCTTAAATCTAAGGAAATGATGGATTTTAACAAATGTTATAATATTACAGAAATGCCTTTTAAAGTGTTCCAGACAGCTTCCGACTATGATCACGTTTTCAGAACAGTTATGACCACTCTTGGTATTATATCTGACGATAGCGAATCAGAAGAAAATCCGGTTAAAGAGGCAAAAAACTAATATCCTGCAGGGGTACTGACGAATATTGGGCGCATGTTTTATGGCAGCGTCATGGACTGCGTATGGAAGAATTCGAAAAAATGCCACGGCATACAAAACTTTTCTATATTGCGTCCGAATTGTGTGAATCAGAAGAACCCTGCAGGACAGATATACAGATTTTACTTGCTATGTGTAAGAGAGGAGTGAGGTTGTAGTGGATGGATTGCCCTTTAAAATACGGCTGATATGGTATTGCAACATCAGCTTCTAAACTCGCCGTGGCAAGAAAAATAAATGGTGTATCGTTTGACGGAAGTGCAGATATAAACATACCAAGATCAGACAGACATATAGCTGTGATGATAGGGCAGCAGGGTGCATATGGATGGATAAAAGTATGCACTATAAAAGTAATTGGAACTTACGCTAATCATCCTTTGAAATTTACAGTATCGCAGCGTAATGTTCCACATTATGATGTAGTGTTTATGTTTGGCTCTACTAATAATACAGATCCGCCAATTTCAGCTGCATATTATATTTCAGACCAAAAAGGAACTGTTTCATCAGTTTGTTATGTCAAATCTGCAACATCAACATGGGATATATATATTAGAAAAATCGAAAGTTATGATCATATCTTTATCTCAGATTATCAAAAAGCTGACGGATATGAGGGCAACCAATATACGGTTACATGGAAAGATGAGCAGGTATCGGTCCTTCCAACAGGTTATGTCCAACTTTCTAATGCGATCAGCGTTGCCACTGCTTCTGCAAACGGACTTATGAGTGCAGCTGATAAAACTAAGCTTGATAAAATTTCTTCGGTCGAGGGGTGGAGTATGAATAGTGAAATCGTAGCTTTAATTGGCAGTGCGCTTGGTACGTTTGC
>CAMWXM010000108.1 GCA_947178195.1 uncultured Ruminococcus sp. | reverse complement strand
GTCTATATCCAAATCATATAAATATCAAGAAATTAAAAACAAAAAAAAGATATATTTGCACAACAAAAATTACACAATCACTACAAAAGCTACAAAACAAATTCAAGGGCATGCACTATTATAATTATGCATTATCCTTTAACAGATCAAGAACTGCCGTCATAAGCTTTTCAGGAGATTCTCTACCTTTAAGCTTTACATTAATATATGGGTTTGAAAGACTGTTGAAAATTATCCTGCCCTTAAAGGCTGCAGATAAAGCGTTTATCTGCTCTATACTAAGCTGGGCAACATAAAAGAACAAGCCGTCTTTTCTTTGTTGTATATCGCTTATTCCCAGATTTGAAGCAGTATTTCTTAAAAGCGCAGCGTCGATAAGTCCCACAACAGAATCGGGCGGATCACCATAACGGTCGATAAGCTCGTCTATCATTTCCAGCTTATCCTCCTGGTTTTCGACTGCCGCAATTTTTTTGTAAATGTCTATTCTCTGGGCAAGACTTTCGATATAATCCTCAGGAATATGCGCTTCTATCTGTATATCTACCGTACACTCAGTATTTTTTGTTACCTTCTCTCCCTTTTCCTCGGAAATAGCTTCGTTGAGAAGCTTTATATACATATCATATCCCACCGACTCCATATGACCGTGCTGTCGTCCGCCCAGTATGCTGCCTGCTCCTCTTATTTCAAGGTCTCTCATAGCTATTCTGAATCCGCTTCCGAACTGAGTAAATTCTCTCATTGCGTTAAGTCTTTTTGAAGCTACCTCGGTAAGAATCTTTTCCCTGCGGAATGTGAAATATGCATAAGCTCTTTTGTTGGAGCGTCCAACTCGTCCCCTTAACTGATAAAGCTGAGAAAGACCGAAATAGTCTGCGTCCTCTATAATAAGGGTATTTACGTTGGGAACATCAACACCCGTTTCGATTATAGTCGTACAGATAAGAATATCTATTTCATGCTCTAAAAGCTGTCCCCAGATATCCGACATAGCTTCTTCCGTCATCTGTCCGTGGGCGTAGGCTATCCTGGCGTCAGGGATAAGCTCCTGAAGCCTTGCAGCGCAGGAGGAAATAGTTTCCACTCGATTATGGATATAGTAGACCTGTCCACCACGTTTCAGCTCTTTGTTTATTGCCTGAACCACCAATCCCTGATTATATTCCACAACATAAGTCTGAACAGGGTATCTGTCCTGAGGCGGTTCATCTATTACCGACATATCTCTTATTCCGCTCATTGCCATATTAAGGGTTCTCGGTATCGGGGTCGCAGAAAGGGTGAGCATGTCTACTTCCGGAAAATTTTTCTTGAATTTTTCCTTATGGGCAACGCCGAATCGCTGTTCCTCATCAACTATGGCAAGTCCGAGGCTTTTAAATTCAACGTCCTTTTGTACCAGTCTGTGAGTGCCGATAATAATATCTATAATTCCTTTTTTCAGTTTTTTTAATATTTCCTGCTGCTGTTTAGGGGTGCGAAATCTTGAAAGCAGCTCCACAGTTACCGGAAACGGTTCAAATCTTCTTGAAGCCGTCTGAAAATGCTGCATAGCAAGGACCGTGGTCGGCACAAGTATAGCGCACTGCTTTCCGCTTTCAACGCATTTCATTGCGGCACGAAGAGCGACCTCGGTTTTTCCGAAGCCTACGTCTCCGCACAAAAGCCTGTCCATAGGTCTTGCTTTTTCCATATCCTCTTTTATTTCGTTTATCGACTGAAGCTGATCGTCCGTTTCCGCATAGGGGAATCTGGCTTCAAAATCTTTCTGAATATCATCATCGGGATAAAAGGCAAAACCCTTGCTGTTTTCACGCTTTGCATAAAGCTGAATAAGCTCATGAGCCATATCTTTAACTGCTTTTTTGACATTGCTTCTTGTTTTCTGCCATTCCTGTGAGGAAAGCTTATGAAGCTTAACGCCGGTTTCGTCCTTTGGACCGATATATCTTGACACCATGTCAAGCTGAGTTACCGGAACATATAATGTATCCTTTCCTGCATACTGAATGGTAATATAATCCTTGGTTATTCCCTCCAGCTCCAGCTTCCTTATTCCCACAAATCTTCCGATTCCGTGAAGTGAATGTACAACAAGGTCGCCGGGAGAAATATCCGAAAGATTCCGTATTTCTTCACCCTTTTTTTGCCGCTTCTTTTTCTTTTTTGAACTTGTCGCCTTTGCCTGAGTTATGACAGCAACCTTATTTTCGGGATATTCAAGTCCTGCGGAAAGGCTTCCTGTCATAAGCAGAACTCTTCCTTTTTCACAGAGACTTTCACTGCCCGCAATACTGCATGGTATGCCTTCATTTTCCAGATCTTGTTTTATTATAGGCAGAGTTTTTTCGCTTCCAGCAATAAGAAGGGTCCTGTAACCTTTTTCGCAGTATTCTTTCAGATCGCCGTTTAGCTGGCGCATTTCTCCGCCCCAGGGAGCATTATGGAGACATTCAAAGCTTACTATTTTTTTATAGCTTACCCTGTCAAGACCCTGTATAAAATTGCTGATAAAAAGCTGCTTGCCTTCCGTCATTTCGAGTATATCTTCTTTTTCAAAAATATGTCCCTCAAGACCTCTGCAAAGCTCACCGGTTTCCAGCAGCATCTTGCAATCCTCATTATACTGGGTCGCAGCGCCCTTTGCATGCTCGGCTGCGGAGGAATATTCGGAAAAAACAGTGTAATTGTCAAAATATTCAAATACCGACGGCTTTTTGTCATAAATAAGGGGAATATACTTATCTATACAGGTAAGCTCTGCGCCCTGGCGAAGCAGTTCGCAGTCTCTTGCAAAATTTTCTCTTATAACATCGGCTTTTTTGCTTCTTAATTTTTTTCCCAGAGCTTCTATCCTTGCAGCAATTTTCTCACGATCTATTATAGCTTCTGCTGCAGGCGGTATTTCTATTTCGTCTACCGAGTCGGTTCTTCTCTGGGACTGTGGGTCAAAATAGAAAATACTGTCCACATCGTCTCCCCAGAATTCTATTCTGACAGGATTTGCCGACTGAACGGGGAAAATATCCGCAATAGCGCCTCTTACCGAAAACTGCGAAGGACCTTCTACCTTATCGCATCTTACATACCCCATTTCGGTAAGCTGTTTTTTTAAGCCTTCAAGTATTATCTCAACGCCTGGCTTTATTAGTATAGTATTGCTTATCAGCTTATTTTTAGGTATGACTGGCTGCATTACCGCTTCTATGCTGGCACAGACGATTTTGCAGTTTCCTTTTACAAGATTTGACAAGGCAGATATACGCTGATGCTCATATTCTCTTGAATATCCTTCGATCCTGGTAAGCGCAAGCTCCTTTGATGGAAAAAAGCAGGCAAAATCTTCGCTTCCGGCCATTGTATTTATATCGTTGCAAAGTTTTTTTGCCTGCATTTCATTTTCTGATATAACAAGAAAAGGGGTTCCGGTGTAAATCGAATAAATAAATTGAGCTTTATGAACGCCGGAAAGTCCTGTAGCGCATACAGGACTTATTTTTCTGTTTATGCAATTTATTACATCATAAAAACTGCTTAATTCCCGGAAGGTCTCACTGAAAAATTTCATTTCTTCTCCTTTTTGCCGTCGGATTTCCTTGACTATTATCTACTATTTAAACACACGTAAAGCAGCTAAAAGATTATTTTTTACGTTAGAAACCGAATTTTTTTGACAGGTAAAAGCTACGAATTGAATCTATTCATAGCTTCATCTATTTTATTCTCAACAATAAGCTTGATGCTGTCGCATGCTTTTTTGCAAACTTCGTTTATTTTAGTCTGATCCTCTTCGTTGAATTTGCTCAGAACCCAATCTGCAAGGTCAAATTTTGGGTGCGTTTTTTTGCCGACTCCGATTTTTATTCTCGGAAAGGTATCTTCTCCGGTAAGATGAATTATACTTTTTATTCCGTTATGTCCGCCGTCGCTGCCCTTTCGCCTTATCCTGAGGAAGCCAGGTTCTAAGGATATATCGTCATACACAATAATAACATGGTCTATGTCAAGCTTATAGAACGATTTTGCTTCCTCCACCGCCTGTCCGCTGTTGTTCATATAAGTTTCCGGCTTCATTATAAGACAATGCCTACCGGAAATATCGGCTTCAGCAATTTTCGCATGGAATTTATACCGGTTTATAGAAATGCCCAGCCTGCCTGCCAGGCAGTCTATAGTCATAAATCCTGCATTATGCCTTGTTTTTTCATATTGCAGTCCCGGATTTCCCAGACCGACAATAAGATATTCTACAGGTCCACTGGGATTCGTTCCAGAATCTTTTGCAATTTCCTTGAATTTGTCAAAAATACTCATCTTTATCACGCTTTTTCTATTCTTTTCTTGAGCTTTCTCAGGCTGTAACCTTCTTTTATCTGAACGGTTCCTCTGTCGATTGCAAGGGCATAATCGGGAACGTCCTTTGTTATGGTCGTTCCGGCAGCAGTATATACGGCTTTTCCAAGCTTTACCGGTGCAATAAGATTGGTATTGCAGCCGATAAAGCAGTTGTCACCTATTTCGCAGCGGCTTTTTACTATTCCGTCATAGTTTACGGTGACAGTACCGCAGCCGAAATTGACCTTTTTACCAACATCGCTGTCTCCCACATATGTCAGATGGGCAACGGCAGTGCCCTCGCCGATAGTAGAATTTTTGATTTCCACAAAGTCGCCTATCTTAACGTCGCTCTTTATATGGCTGCCTGGGCGTATATGTACCCACGGGCCGATCTTTACTCCTGCGTCGATCTTCGATTTAAACGCCTGAACATAATTAAGCTTTACCTCGTCTTCGATAACGCAATCCTCGATAATGCAGTTAGGACCGATCGCACAGCCTTTTCCTATAGTAGTATTGCCAAGGAGACGTGTTCCCGGAAGTATTTCCGTACCTGGTTCTATTTTTACATCTCTTCCAATAGTAATACCGTCGGTACAAGTAAATTCTACCCCATTTTCAAGATGCTTATCTATGACAGCCATTCTTGCTATAGTGTTAAGCTCTAAAAGTCCCTTTCGGTCATTTGCACCTAAAACAACATCGGAATTTTCTGATTTGTATGCATTTACATTTCTGCCTTTGTTCAGGGCGATAAAAACAGTATCGGTAAGATAATATTCTCCCTGAGAGTTATTCTGAGTAAGCTGGCTGAGATATTCCAGCAGGTCGGCAGTTCTGAACCAGTATGCGCCAGAATTTACCTCTTTTATTTCACGCTGTGAATCTGTTGCGTCCTTTTCCTCCACAATTGAAGAAATTCCATTCTGCGTTCTGACAATTCTTCCGTATCCTTTGGGACAGTCGATCTCAGCCGTTATTACAGTTACTGAATTGTTTTCGCTTATATGCATTTCAAGAGATTTTTTTATAGTATCGCTGTCAATAAACGGAGCGTCCCCGCAAAGAACAAGGGTATTTTCATTTCTGCGCTTTTCCATAAAGTCCGATGCCTGCATTACCGCATGACCTGTTCCCAGGCGTTCGCTCTGTAAAACCGTTTCATATCTTCCGTTTAAATATTCATCAATATATTCAGCCATGAAACCTTTGACAATACAAAGGTCAGAAAGTCCGGCGTTTTCGCATGCTTTTATAACCCATTCCAGCATCGGCTCGCCAAGAACCTTAAACATCGGCTTAGGGATATCCGATTTCATTCTTTTACCCTGACCGCCTGCCAGTATTACAGCATTATTCATTTTCAGATTTCCTCCGTAAATAAAAAATTCAAATACAAAATTTCAAATATGAAATAAATGCACTATTTAATATTATGACAGCAATTCGATAATTTTTCAAGAGATTTTCAAAAAAAAATAAAAATCTTTGATTTTTTGTGAAAATTGCTACAAATTTTGCTGTAATATTTTTTCAAAAAAATATGGAAATTTTTCTTAATATGTGTTATAATAATAATAACCAGACTGGATGGACTCTTTTTTGTACCGTTTTCAGGTCTGAGAATCAAAAAACTGGAGGTAATTTCCAATGTCAAAAAAATATTGCTACCTTTTCTCTGAAGGTAATGCTAACATGAGAGAACTCCTTGGCGGTAAGGGCGCTAACCTGGCTGAAATGACAGGCATGGGTCTTCCTGTACCACAGGGTTTCACAATTTCAACAGAGGCTTGTACTCAGTACTATGAAGACGGCCGTCAGATAAACGACGGTATCGTTGCTGAAATCAAAGAATATATCGGTAAGATGGAAGAAATCACCGGCAAAAAATTTGGCGATAAGCAGAATCCGCTTCTCGTTTCAGTTCGTTCCGGTGCAAGAGCTTCTATGCCGGGTATGATGGATACAATCTTAAACCTTGGTCTTAATGAAGACGTTGTAAACACAATCGCTGAAATGTCAGGTAATCCAAGATGGGCATGGGACTGCTACAGAAGATTTATCCAGATGTATTCCGATGTTGTTATGGAAGTTGGTAAGAAATACTTTGAAGAGCTTATCGATGCTATGAAGGAAAAGAAGGGCGTTACTCAGGACGTTGACCTTTCTGCTGACGACTTAAAGGAACTGGCTGGTCAGTTCAAGGCTGAATATAAGGAAAAAATTGGTGAAGAATTCCCGACAGATCCTGTTGAACAGCTTATGGGCGCAGTTAAGGCTGTATTCCGTTCATGGGATAACCCAAGAGCTAACGTTTACAGAAGAGATAACGATATCCCTTATTCATGGGGTACTGCCGTAAACGTTCAGTCAATGGCATTCGGTAACATGGGCGATGACTGCGGTACAGGCGTTGCATTTACCCGTGACCCTGCAACAGGCGAAAAGAAGCTTATGGGCGAATTCCTTACAAACGCTCAGGGCGAAGACGTTGTTGCCGGCGTAAGAACACCTATGCCTATCGCTCAGATGGCTGAAAAGTTCCCTGATGCTTTCAAACAGTTCCAGGAAGTTTGCAGCACTCTTGAAAATCACTACAGAGATATGCAGGACATGGAATTTACTGTTGAACATGGTAAGCTTTACATGCTCCAGACAAGAAATGGTAAGAGAACTGCTCAGGCTGCTCTTAAGATCGCATGCGACCTGGTTGACGAAGGCATGAGATCAGAAGAAGAAGCTGTTGCTATGATTGATCCGAGAAACCTTGATACTCTCCTTCACCCACAGTTTGACGCTGCTGCTCTTAAGGCTGCAACACCTATGGGCAAGGGACTCGGCGCTTCTCCGGGTGCAGCTTGCGGTAAGATCGTATTTACTGCTGATGACGCTGTTGCATGGGCAGAAAAAGGCGAAAAGGTAGTTCTTGTACGTCTTGAAACATCTCCTGAAGATATTACAGGTATGAAGTCCGCTCAGGGTATCCTTACTGTTAGAGGCGGTATGACTTCTCACGCTGCCGTTGTTGCCCGTGGTATGGGTACATGTTGCGTTTCTGGCTGCGGCGATATCAAAATGGACGAAGCTAACAAGAAGTTCAGCCTTGCAGGAAAAGAATTCCACGAAGGCGATGCTATTTCTATCGATGGCTCTACAGGTAACATCTATGATGGTATCATTCCTACTGTTGACGCTACAATTGCCGGCGAATTTGGCAGAATCATGGCTTGGGCTGATAAGTACAGAACTCTCAAAGTAAGAACAAATGCTGATACTCCTACAGACGCTAAGAAAGCTCGTGAGCTGGGTGCAGAAGGTATCGGTCTTTGCCGTACAGAACACATGTTCTTTGATCCTGCAAGAATCGGCGCATTCCGTGAAATGATCTGTTCAGATACAGTTGAAGAAAGAGAAGCTGCTCTTGCTAAGATCGAACCTATGCAGCAGGCTGACTTTGAAGCTCTTTACGAAGCTCTTGAAGGTTGCCCTGTTACAATCAGATTCTTAGACCCACCGCTTCACGAATTCGTACCAACAGAAGAAGCTGACATCAAAGCCCTTGCTGATGCTCAGGGCAAATCTGTTGAAGCAATCAAGAATATTATTGATTCACTTCACGAATTTAACCCGATGATGGGTCACAGAGGCTGCCGTCTTGCAGTAACATATCCTGAAATCGCAGTTATGCAGACAAAGGCTGTTATCAAGGCTGCTATCGCTGTTGCTAAGAGACATTCCGACTGGACAATTGTTCCTGAAATCATGATTCCGCTGGTTGGCGATATCAAGGAACTTAAATATGTTAAGAAGTCTGTTGTTGAAACTGCTGACGCTGTTATCAAGGAATCAGGTATGGATCTTAAGTATGAAGTTGGTACAATGATCGAAATTCCAAGAGCTGCTCTTACAGCTGATGAGATCGCTAAGGAAGCTGAATTCTTCTGCTTCGGTACTAATGACCTTACACAGATGACATTCGGTTTCTCAAGAGATGATGCAGGTAAATTCCTTGACGCTTACTATGACGCTAAAATCTATGAGAACGATCCATTCGCTAAGCTGGATCAGACAGGCGTTGGCAAGCTTATGGATATGGCAGTTAAGATGGGTAAAGAGGTTCGTCCTGATATGCACATCGGTATCTGCGGCGAACACGGTGGAGATCCTTCTTCTGTTGAATTCTGCCACAAGCTTGGTTTAACATACGTTTCTTGCTCACCATTCCGTGTGCCAATCGCAAGACTCGCTGCTGCTCAGGCGGCTATATCACAAAAATAAGCTATCATTCCATTAAAATAAAACTAAATAGACTTATTATATGTACGGTGGGAATGCTCGTTATTCTCACCGTATTCCTTTAATTCGATGGTTGCCTTGCCTTTGCAACAGAGCTTTTTCAATAGATTTCATATCAAGTATGCCAGCTATTTACCAAGATGATAGGCATGCTTAACTAACTGTTGCCTGACACGCAAAATACAAAAAAATCCCGTTTTAAGAAGATTAATTGTTTCTTAAAACGGGATTAAAATTTTAGAATATAAGCAATAACATCAACAGTCCAACCATGCCAATTCTGACTAAGCCACA
>CAMWXM010000107.1 GCA_947178195.1 uncultured Ruminococcus sp. | reverse complement strand
TTAATTTTTTTGTAATAATGTTATAATAAATATAATGTAAACAATTTGTAAATTATTAAGGAAGATTAAATGGACGATAAAAATTTAATATGCGGCAGAAATCCTGTTTCAGAAGCTCTGAGGTCTGGGATTTCTATTGATACTATATATATAAACGGTGAAAATGGCGTTCTTGGCAAGATACGTGTCATGGCGAAAAAAAACGGCATTGTTGTAAAGGATGTAAGCTCTAGAAAGCTTGACCAGATGACAGACGGAGCGGCTCATCAGGGCGTTGCTGCTGCCATAGCCTGTGCTGAATATGTGTCGATTGAGGATATACTGGAGGTTTCGGCAAAAAAAGGCACAGACCCGTTTATAATAATATGCGATGAAATAGAAGACCCTCATAATCTTGGAGCAATTATAAGAACTGCCGAAGCTGCCGGGGCAGATGGGATAATAATTCCCAAAAGAAGAAGCGCATCTTTGAATGCTACAGTTCATAAAACATCAGCCGGCGCAGCAAGCTGGCTTCCTGTCGCAAGAGTTTCCAATCTTGCGGCAGCTATAGATACTCTGAAAGATAACGGAGTATGGATATATGGCACAGACGCTTCAGGTGAAAGCTATGACGGAGTTGACCTGAGCGGAAGTGTTGCTCTTGTTATCGGTTCTGAGGGCTTTGGTATGGGAAGACTTATTAAAGAAAAATGCGATTTTCTTTTAAAACTGCCTATGAACGGCAAAATCACTTCATTAAATGCTTCTGTTGCTGCCGGGATTTTTATGTACGAGGTCGTAAGACAGCGTAAAAAATAAGGCAGTGTACACAGCGGATCTACTTAAAAAATTTCCGTCATATTTACATAAACCACGTAATACTACTAAATAATTGGAGATTGATATAGATGCCTGATAATATAAAAGTTGATGAAATTTTAAATGAATATTCAAGCGGCAATGAGCCGTCTTTAAACATAAATAATAATGCTGATGGAGCTGAAAACACTTATAATCCAGCTGATAGCACAGCTGTTTACAGCTCTGACGATATAAAATCAGCAGAGCAGGAGCTGTTGAAACGACCAGCTCCCAGCCATCAATACGGAAAATTTGCCGTTTCGGATGTAAACCGTCCGAATGTTTCATATATTAATTCGGTAAAAGAGGTAAGGAAAACTACTGCCGATCTTCCGCCGAGACCGACCGATATAATCGACGGATATGACGGTGCTGTAATGCTTGCTCAGCCAGCCAACGATAATCATATCCCGAAGGTTCGTAAAATGAGCAATTCCACCAGGGCTAAAGAAATGCGTGCCAGACGGCGTAAAAAAAATAAGAAAAAGAAGCCGGATTATACATACGCTGTAGAATCGCCTGACGGAATCTACACAAAACCCGAAAAAAAGAGCAAAAAGTTTATTATACACCGTCAGTCTGATGAACTGCCCCCTGAACCTATAGCCGATGATAACGGAAATATCATACCGCTTTCTGAGCAGAACAACCCTGATGCGCTGGATATAAAAATAACCGAAATAAATATCCCCTCAGAAGAAGATGATACTAATGTAAAAAACAAGGGTAAAAAAAAGAGTCAGAAGCTTATCAATAAAAAGCAGACTATAAAAGACTACGACAGCTTTGAGGATGCAAGAAAAATCAAGCAGGATATTACCGAAGTCAAGGAAAATATATCCTTCCGTATTACTGTTTTGCTTATAATGACGGTTTTCAGCTGCTATATGTCAATGGGAACGCTTATAGGGCTTCCTGTTCCCGAGCTACTTGACAGCAAAGCATCGCCCGTACCTTATTGCTGGATACAGTTTACCGTACTTGTGCTTTCTGCTGCGATTTCATTCAGTACATTCTGCAATGGTATCAAAAGCCTGTTTAAATTCCGACCAGACAGCGATAGTCTTTCGGCTCTTGCGGTTTTTTCTTCTGGTATTGCAACTGCAGCGGCGGCAATATTTAGTGAAGATATGCTACAGAAAGGGAAGATTTTCATATATGTTCCTGTTGCGATTTTAAGTCTGCTATTTAACGCAGTGGGGAAAAAACTTATTTTGAAAAGAATGGAAATGAATTTCAGCTATATTTCAAAATACAGAGATACTTACGCAATAGTATGTGTTGAGGACGACGACAGGTCTGAAAGCTTTACCAGGGGAACTATCGGCGATTTTCCTATTCTTGCAACAATGAAAAAAACGAATTTTATAAAGGATTTTGCAAAATATACATATTCCGCCGATACGGGAGATAGATACAGTCGTATAATTTCTCCTATGGTAATGATTTTTTCTCTTTTGTTGGCAGCAGGAGTTACATTTTTCAGAATGAAAACGCTGACTATGGAAGCTGTCGGATTCGGACTTTTTGTTTTTTCGGCAAGCGTAAGCGCATGCGCATGCATAGCTGTTCCACTTATTGCAGCTATCCCCTTGGAAAAGGCAGCAAGAAAATATGTGCGTAACCACGGAATAATGCTGGGATATCAGAGCGTTGACGACTTTTACGATACAAATTCAGTAATGGTAAGCGCAGATTCATTTTTTCCAGCCGGTACTATTAATTTATGCTCTATAAAATTATTCTCGGGAACAAAGATCGAGGACGCTCTTCTTGAAGCGGCAAGTATTACCGCATGTGGCGGAAGTATATTAAAAGAGCTTTTTTCTGATATTATCGCAGATAAAAATCAGACGCTGAGCCGTGTGGATAATTTTGTTTATGAGGATTCTATGGGTCTTTGCGGCTGGATAAAAAACCGTCGTATTCTTTTCGGAAATCGTGAGCTGCTGGCAAATCATAAGATAGAGGGCATACCTACCCTTACAAAAGAAAAGGAATTTACCGAAGGCGGAAAGGATGCGCTTTATCTTTCGGTTTCGGGAAATCTGGCGGCAATGTTTATAATCGAGGTTACGTCAAGTACGGCAGTTGTAAAATGCATGAAACAGCTTGAAAAAAAGGATATTGCGGTTATCGTAAAAAGCGTCGATCCATTTATTACTATAAACCGTCTGTCAACTCTTTTTCATTATCCCGAAGATCTTATAAAAATAATTCCTCAAAGGTTGGTCAAGGATTTTGATGATGAAACAAAAAAGGTGAAAAAAATAAGCGCTTCTATGGCATGCTCAGGAAGATTTACTTCGTTTATGCAGCTTATAATGGGCACTAAGGCTATAAGAAAGACTGTAAGTCTTGGACTTGCCATTCAGTTCGGAACGGCTTTGCTTGGATTTGTTATCGTTGCGCTGAATTGCTTTCTTAACGCTTTTTCGGAAATTACTCCTGTTAAAATTTTTGGATATCAGCTTTTGTGTACTGCTCTTACGGCTCTTATCGTAAAATCTCGTAAAACCTGAGAAAAATTTATTTTATATATTTATCGGAACACTTTCATTTTTAAAAAAACTTAAGGCAACACCGTACAATCTTTGTTAGGTGTTGCCTTAAGTTTTTTTGTACCATATCAGATAAATAATAAAAAAAGTGGTTGACATATTTTTGCTGTTGGTGTATAATAATAAAAAAGGAGCATACCGATAAGCGGTCGCTCCCATAAAGTTAGTTATTATGAAATAACCGTCCTATTGGGTAGCAGGGCGGCTATTTCCTTTTATCATGAAATATCATGTAAAGAAGTGAGGTGAAACCAGTCAGGAATATTCCAGCCTGGATTAATTCGCTCCATGTTACAAAGTTATTCATATAAATCACTCCCTTCCGGGAGCTTGGATTGACCGCCTACCGTTTTATGGTATGCTCTGATAAGATTATACAATAAATTACAAGATATGTCAACGGATGTTACCTTAATAATTCCACATTCATTTCATCAAAAGAAACTGTCTGTCAATTCTCTCTTTCATTTGTTTTCTGAAATCAATTGGTTCTGTCACTTCAATAACAGGTCCGAATGAAAGAAGCCTTATCAATATTTCCGTCTCATCTTTTAAATCATATTTCATTCTTACGATACATTCTTTTGTTTCCTCATCGTACTCGGAGATACGTTCCAGTTCAGCAAATTCCATCATAAAGCGATTGACAGCGTTTCTTTCTTCTGTAATTTTTATGATAACTTCTCTTTTTTCAGGAATCTCATCATAATTCGCCGTCGGTATAATGTCCGTGCATTCCGTTAGTGTGATTCTTGAAAGATTGATAATTCTCGTTTCTAATGCTTTATTTTTATGATAACGGACAACATGTAGCCGAAAGCGGTCATTTTTAGATGAGTACTCTATTTTCAACGGAAGAAAATAATGTGTTACCCGATTTCCTTTTCTTGTGTTAAAGCCGATTTTAATCAATGTATTATCATGTATAGACTGTAATATATTACGAAAATGACTGATATACTGTTCATTTTCATAATCGTCACCGTCGGAAAAACGGTCATAAAAGTGCAAAAACCGATTCTGATACAATGGTGTTACACCCAGTAAACTGCACAGCTCTTCTTTCTGCGCTTTATCCAGAAACAAGCTACTTTTCCTATCCTGCAATACTGCACAAAGCCACCTTTTTTCAAGTATTGTAAGGGGAATATGCGGTTCTTTTTTTAGTATTGATTGATAAACTCCGTTCTTTTTTATCAATAATCCATAATTATCTTCACCAAGCAGTTTTGGTTCAAGAAACAGCGCTGTTTCAGAAAATCCGTTCTCACGGATAATATCCAGTATCTCCGCTTTTGTTATTGTTTTCTTTTTCAGAATCTTTTCTGTGATCTTATAGTATGTACTGTATATTTCAGAAAAAATCCTCATCATTTTTCACTCTCCATATATTTCATGCATCATCTGAATATCTTCCTCGAATCTGTCCTGTAATTCCTTATTAGAAGTTTCAAAAACCGCTATCCTGCCGATAAACGTTTTGACCCATGGCGATGCTTCAGCAGCATCAAATAAATCAACATCATAGGCATATCTTCCGTCGGAAATTTTTGTAACTATCCCATTTCTCCCTTCACGAATCAGTCGATTCAAAATAAATTGTTCACTTACTTCATTTATTATAATTTCCATATGTATATGCTCAGTCTGTCCGAATCTTCTGACATTTCCAAAGCTTGTTCCCCAGAGATATCTCAAATTATTCTCATAATACTGATAATATTTGTCATAGTCTTTACGGTAGATTCCTTTAACCACCTTTTTTACAGAATCCAGGCGGACAGATAACAGCCTTTTCTGTTCAGAGCTATACATAATGATATAATTTCTTCCTGTTTGTACAGAGCTGTGTATTTTCAAAGGAACAGCTGTAATGCTGTAAGCATTTCTGTGTTTAATGCCAATACAAGAAAGGGTCGCTTCATTTTTGTTTTCCATTGCCTCAATAATCGAATGTAGTACCTCATCATCTAAAGTATGCACCATATATGCATGCTTGCGTGTGAAAAATCTGTTTACGCAATCTGCTTTGTGCATCAGAAAATTGCCGACTGCTCCGAATGGTATCTCTTCCGAAAAGAACGATATCATATCTTTTATCGCTGGATATCGCTCCAACAATTCATCTGCATAAATATCCGACTTTGTAAAATAAATCGTATTCCCTTTTTTCTTTGACTGTATCAAGCCTTCTTCCGCATATTCTTTCAGCTTGAGACGAACTATCTGCGTATCAAAAACCATACCATATTCTTCCGAAATTTTGTCTGTTATTTCAGAAATAGTCATCATTTTATCATTTAGCATATCCATTAAAAGAAAATGCAGTCTTATATCGTTATCTGTATAAGATTTTGATTTATAGCACTTATACAAGGGATTTTCATATATATTACTGCTGTCAATTTTCACAGATACTTTTTTCTTATGCCCTATCAATTCCGTATGAATATAGCCAGAAAGCCAGCTTTCTATTCTGCGCTTTTCATTATCATATGTACGTTTGCTTTTTCCGTTATAATTTTCTCTTGTACGAAATCCGAAAATATAAAATTCACGTACATAGTCCCGTATTTTTTCAAAGCTTTTGATAAGCTCGGAATATACAGCCATATAGTTTTCAGCTCCTTTACTGTTTTATTATATCAGATTCGGATTTTTTTATCAATACAAACCCAAAACCTCGCACCTTTTTTTATATGAAAATTTTTCCGATATCATATATAATAAATTTATCAAAGAAAAGGAGGACATGAAGTTGTTTGAATATTATGACAAAAGCAGAATGCTGATACCAATTAAAATATGGACAAAGTCCGTTGAGGATATAGAGCAAAGCTGTCTTGAACAGGCAGTTAATCTTGCAAGTCTCCCATTTGCACATGACCACATTGCACTGATGCCGGATACCCATACCGGCAAGGGAATGCCTATCGGCGGCGTTATCGCATGCAAAAATGTTGTTATCCCCAATGCGGTAGGCGTTGATATCGGATGTGGAATGGCGTTTGTTCAGACAGACATTCCAGTTAAAATCCTTCGTGAAACTATGACCGGAAGCGGAGAACTCATAAAAGTGATAATCGGCAATATTCTGCGTACTATCCCTGTGGGATTTAGGCACTATGGCAAACCGCAGGCGTCTGCTGTATTGGATAAAGCACAAGGTGAAATCGAAAAATATACTGCTGACAGTGAGCTGATTGATTTTATCAGTCAAAGCTATTATTCTGTGGGCACACTCGGCGGCGGAAATCATTTTATTGAAATACAGGAAGACGAAAAGGGGTTTGCTTGTATCATGCTTCATTCCGGAAGCAGAATGTTCGGAAACATGATAGGACAGCATTTCAATAGGTTAGCTCATAAAATCAATGACCAGTATTTTTCAGTTGTGCCATCGGAATATAATCTGCCGTTTTTGCCTGTAAATACTGATGAAGGACAGCGTTATCTGAACTGGATGCATCTTGCTATGGATTTTGCTTTTGAAAACAGAGCTGTTATGCTTGATAAAGTAAAACAAATCTTTACAGAGCAGGTCGAAAAGCACACTGAATTTCACCCGACATATACCAATGAGATCAACTGTCATCACAATTACGCATCGCTTGAAAATCATTACGGTGAAAATGTCTGGGTGCATCGAAAGGGGGCTATTCATGCAAAACAAGATGAGATTGCTATTATTCCAGGGTCAATGGGTTCTTACAGCTATATTGTAAAGGGTCTTGGAAATGAGGAAAGCTTTCTGACTTCTTCACATGGCGCAGGCAGAAGCTATTCACGTATGGGAGCAATGGAAAGATTTTCTGTAGAATCGGTCATGGTAGACTTAAAACAGCGAAATGTTGTACTCGGTAAAAACAGCAAAAAGGATGTTGCCGAAGAATGCCGATTCGCATACAAGGATATTGATACGGTCATGGACAATCAGAAAGGGCTTACTGCACCAATAAAAAAACTCTTTACGGTTGGCGTGGTAAAAGGATAGGAGGAATATATTTATGAAACTTGCTGCTGCTTTATCGGAACGTTCTGATATTCAAAGTAAAATAAGTCAGATATCTGTCAGACTTAATAACAATGCCAGAGTACAGGAGGGAGATACTCCGTCTGAAAATCCGGTCATGCTTATGGATGAGCTTGACCAGATGATAACAAGACTTGAAAATCTTATGGCAAAAATCAATTTAACAAACAGCAAAACTGTTTATAATGGAAAAACCATTACTGATCTGCTTGCACACCGGGACTGCCTGAAGAAAAAAATCGAGATAATGCGAAGTTTTCTCAATAATGCAAGTAACAGAGTAAACCGTACTACAAGAACAGAAATCAAAATTATCAGTACTGTTCCTGTTGCTGAAATTCAGGAAAATCTTGACTGTCTTGCTAAAGAATTACGTCAGACAGATGAAAAAATTCAGGAGTTGAATTGGACAACAGAGTTGATTTAGTTTTTGGGTGGGACTTTTACAGAGTGGATGCATCTCTATCAGCAGAGAATGTGCTGAATCCTTTGGTGAAATCAGGACAGATTTCAGAGGTTCGACTCCTCTTTTTATGCGCATTGTCCAGTATTGTTACATGCGTACTGTTAATTATTTTATTATTACCTCGCATCGGCTGTGAAATTGGTTGGGTATAAAAAAGCGGATTTCAATATTGATTTCCGCTTTTTTTGTTATAGGATTGTAGAACCTTTAAGGCAACACCGCACAAAGAACACTTGAAAGTTTTGTACGTCATCTGCTTGCATATTTTCCGTCAACCTAATTAAACTAACGAATAAATAAACAAAAGCAATGAAGCGAGTGAAATTATAAAACCTGTTAATGATATGACTTTTTCTGATTTACTGTAGTTTGAGAAGCTATGCTTTAAGTTGTATTCTTCAAATCTGGATTTGGTTTTTATAAAGAACCATGCCAGAAAAACATCAGCTATCAAAAATCCTATGCCAGAAATAATACGCAATCTGCTGTTACGGTCGCTTAGTAGGTCTATGCAGTAACGTTCGAAGTTTGGCTGGTCAAGATGCATTTCGTTTTTTATCTCAGTAAATCTGCTACGCACTTCACTTGGCATACTGCTTACCTTGCCTTTAATATGTACGGTCGAAAAAGCCGTGCTCGTATCCTTATCAAAGCTATCGCCGAAATCTTTATCCGCCCGTAAAACCACTGCGCTCGATTCGTCATCCGAAACGGCAATATAGTAATACTCCGTTCCCATAGGAATAATATAATATAAGCGATATGAATACTCGAAAACGCATTGAGAGCAATATTTTATATCTCCTTCATAGGAATTATCTTTTCCTATTCCGTAATTAAAGGCTTCATTTAAATCCAGAGCATCAGAGGAAGTTTTTACAAAACCAGATATAATAATACCTATTCCCAGTCCTAAGCACACTAAAATAAGAACAAGAGGATTGGCTTTTTTGTCGGAATTTTTATACATTTATATAAATCCACCTTTCAATTTTTCTACAATAATTATATCATATATTGTAAAATTATTCAAGACTGATTGTCATAAAT
>CAMWXM010000106.1 GCA_947178195.1 uncultured Ruminococcus sp. | reverse complement strand
TTTACACGAGATGTCAGGAATGCGGCGTTGCGGAGGTTGCCATCAAGAAGTTCGTAGGACATACGCTAGGAGGGCTTGCCGATACTTACACGGATTTATCCGACGAATTTCTGCTTAAAGAAAGCGCAAAACTCAACTATGCATGAACCAAGCTGTGCACCAAAACGTTTACCAAAATCAAAAATAACTCTAAAAATTTATCTGCTTCCGAAAACACGGTTACATATGTTAAAAATCAAAATTTAAGCTACAAATCAGCTAAAATTCAATTTAAAAAACTAAATACGGGCAAATACGCAACCCTTTAAGGATCACGTAAATAGGCTAAAAACATAGTAAAACGCCCGATTTTCGTTGAAAATCGGGCGTTTTAATTGAAATCCGGCAACGTCCTATCCTCCCAACGCGTAATGCGTAAGTACTTTCGGCGCAATAGAGCTTAACTTCTGTGTTCGGTATGGGAACAGGTGGATCCTCTACGCCATTATCACCGGAATGGCTCCGCTTGTTGGACTTGAAGCGACCACCGCTTTTAACAACTGCTTGATTTTAACGCAAAAATGCCTAAAAACAAGGCAAAACGGCTCATTTTTAAGCGTCTAAAAAATCTATGCTCAACTTATGCTCAACACCCAAAACTATAAAATTAATACGAAAATTATCATTTCTGAATGTTCATACTTTCTTTGTTAAAATTCGTTCTAACAATTCGGTAGGCTTAATTGCCATTACCTTACTGCTTTTATAATCCTTATTTACCTCCATAACATTTGTATTATCACTTAATAATATAAAATTAAATAAAAAGAGTGCATCTATGCACTCTTTTTATAATAAGAAATTTAATTGTAAACTTTAATCCGTGTTCCGATTATTTTTAAAATAAAAATCTTTAATCTTTGAACATAAAACTTCATAGCTAGCTTTCGCCTTTTCATAAGCCATATAGATTTTATCATCTATATCATCCGACTCTAATGAAACTTCCAATTCTCTCGCATAATCGATATCAGCAAGAGCGATGATATGTTGCTGTTCTATCTCTACCGCTTTACATTTTTCCTGCTCAATTTTTATCTTTCTTAAAAGATACTTGCATTTTTCTGAATAATTTTTATAAAAAGACTCGTAAGCAATACATATATACTTATAACAATCGCGCATAGCTCTTGTCATATGCCTGTCTGCTTTTTTTAACTCTCTTTTTTGCAAGTCTACTTCAGTTAAAGATTCTGATTTTGCCAAATGGAACATAACATCTCTAATCTCATTTAGCACTCCCGTTGGAAAAGCATTCATAAGATTTTCATATTCAATCACCAGCGGCGCAACCGTTTTTAAATAATTATCAAAGATTGTCTTTCTTGTTACGTCTTGACCCATATTTGCATCTCTTTGTTATTTTATTTATGGAATTATCAATAAATGCCATATCGTCTTCTTTTCCGATAGCGATATTGGGATTCCCTTCAGACCTTCCCCATACACGAGAATTAACTTCCAAATTATCATCTTTTTTAAAGTATGGCATAGCAATTATTATCCCTAATATTCCTAACACCACCGCAACAACACCAATTATTATATATGCTATAATCATAATTTTTTAGCTAATTTAAAGCTCTCCATATCTCAATGAATTTAGATACTATATTTTCTAAATCCGTGTTTTTTATTTCTACCATTAACAATTGCCAATACTGCAATGTTAAATGACAAACAAATTAAAAAAACTATACTTGTAATCAGATAAGCAATAAATAAACCTTTTCCATAATATGCTGATATACAATCAATATTTGAAATTAGTCCCATTGCCCATACGATTGACGATAATACAACAAATCCTATTGAAATTTTTATTGCATTATTAGGTTTACGATTTTGTTCTTTTTTGCAGAACCATGAATAATCAAAAATTATTAAAATTAAAACGACTGTTGCTTCCCACAAAATCCCACTGCTATTCAAAATCATTCCCCATGTCGATAAATCTTTCAAATCAAATTTATTCAAGGCATAGACAAGTAATTGAATGGATAAAGGGATAATATAGGAACAAAATAAAACGAGTACAGTTTTCAACACCCCTTTAATTCTTTCTCTTCTACTGTATAGAGTCGGGAGGGCGTTCAATTTTTTCAAAACCTCTTTGGTGTAAATGTTTCATGTTTTAACTCGTTTTACTTTAAGTTTCGTGGGTGAGTGAAAAAAGTATAATCTAGTTACTCTATAATCATAGAAATTATAAAGCACTATTTCAAACTTCGTAATTATTTTATCATATTTAAATGCAATTGTAAACCCCTTTTTGTAATAATTTTATATTACAAAATAAATTTATTTTATGACAAAGGCGCACGACTTTAGTGACCATTTATTATAGTTTTATCACTCTCGAATTATGTTTTTAATTGCCCATATATCGCTGCTTGCGAAAAAACCATCTTATAAATTTCATATATGACAAATGAAAAAATCATATGACACTGTCATACCTCATACATAGCCTTCTTACTACAGTATTATGCCCCTGCAAAGAAATTGTTAATCTTTTTGCCGTCTATTTATCTCTGCATCCAAGAAAAACAGCGTATATATCAATTCAGTAGAAACTTTTGCATGTCCAACTCTTCCTGCAACCATAATAATAGATATTCCCGAAACTATGAGAATTATTATTTTTGTATAACTAAACTATATACCGGACAATGCAGCATCCTAGCAAGCTATAACACTTCGTCAATCCAGTTTCTTACTGTAGCTAGGCTTAATCTTCCGCTAGCACGAGCCACTAAAATGTTATATCCGCCTTTCCATTGTTCGTCTAATATAAACAATCTTTTTAAGAAAATCGTTATTTCTGAATATTCATACTTCACTTGTCAGAAACACTTTAACATCCATTCTCATTCTTCACTTTCCGTATGTAATTTTTCTGACAATATATTTTGTTCTGCTTCGTTTATATAGCCCTGAGCTATGTCTCGTAGCGTATCAGAAAATCTCGAATATCCCCTAGACTCTACACTATCAGCCATCGCATTATATTTAGCGGCAAGAGCTTTCTCAGGTTTCCCTTCTGGATCTACAATGTACACTCCGCGCTGATTAAAAATTCCCATGTGATATCCTTTTCTTATATCATCATTCTCTTTTGCATCTAAAACTTTAATTATTTCCTCGTCAGGAATTCCATTTGTCTGAAGTTTAGCATAAGATAATCCGTTACCAATCGTTTGCTTAGTAACAGCTTCACGGTCATTCTCAATACTCCACTTTATTACATTTGATACCCATGATTTAAATTTTTCACAATCAAAAGCGCCATCCCAATCAGTCCCGGGAACGACATCAAACCTAAAAATAATTTGATACAGTCTTTGCGCGACATTTCTCTCTATATGCTGATGTTCTTTTGAATTATGTTTCTTAAAAGTTAATTCAATTATCCGGCAAAAATACTCAGGTGATTCGGCGATTTTTGTTTTTAAAGCCCTAGGTTGCGTTCGACAGTGCTCATCAAGCCAAGGAAAATATATAAATTCTATAGTACTTAATTTTTCAATATTACGGTTATCTGAATCCTGCAACCTCTTTATAAGACGTTGCACCGCATAAGAGTCAAGTCTTTCGCTCTGTTCAATATTAGCGGCTTTCTCTAATAGTTCGTAAATTAGTTCTTCGCTTATAGGTGGAATATCATATGATTTGCCTAGCATATTAACTATAGCGGCAAACCGATTATTTTCCATAAGCTTTTCAACCACATAGATAAAATCGTAATCACAGCCCGAATAATAACATGCGGGCACAACAACTTTATCCCAAAATAAGTTTTCGTTATCCGGGAGCAATTTTTTTACAACTTTTAATAAATCATTAGAGAAATGGTGCGACCGTGTTAATATTTCAGCTATAAGTTCAACACTGTACTTTTCCAATCCGATTTGTTCCAGCACACCAACTCCATGTATCGCAACAAATCCGTCAATTGTATAATGAACAAATTCTAAGCTATATTTCTTATCGACATATTTTGTAAGTATACAATTAAGTTCTTCCGCGTTTATCAAGCTCCCCAATACAGGAAAAACTTCATATCCCTTATTAATTTCAGTGCCAAACTTATAAACTCCATCTATGCCGTATGTTTCATACACCTCTTTAACTGCGTCAGACTTAGTTTCATTCAGTTTATGCCAGTAGTCTTCATTATCCAGCATAACCGTAAACTCGTTAGAATAGGACAAGAACAATCTTTTATTCTTATAGAAACAGTCCTTAGGCGTGAGTTTCGTTATAGTATCATTTAAGTATGAAAATAACTTATTCTTAGGTTCTTTGTTATTATTTTCATTTATAGTATTATACTTAAAATCGCTCAATTCAAGCCAGATATTGAATTTTTGCGAATCATCCCATACATCAGAATGCTTCTGCACCTCCGTTAAGAACTCTTTGATTACCTCTTCACCAAGATAAAAAACACTTCCCACTAATTCAGAAACTTTTTGTGCATCTTGTGAGGCAATTTCCAAAGCCAGAGAAAAACAGCAATTATAAATTTGATGAGTTTGTCCATCTGCCACTTTTATTTTTTCTGGGATTTGAATTTTTAAGTACTTAGGCTTAACTGTACCCGATGTTACGGAATTAGAAGAATTAGGTAAAAGTCCTTTTAAAACTTTCCACCCTATATTCGGATACTGTTTAATAAGCGATTTAATTGCATTCAGTTGCTTATGTACCGGCGCTAATGTTTGCGGATACCACGGCAACAATATTGTTAAAATCGAGTTGATTGGTGTATTTGAATAATTAGTTTCCTCATAATTCAACGACGATAATCCCGCTAAGCATCTTATACTGTCAATTAGATAATCTTCATGCCAAGCAAGAACTTCTATCGACCATAACAAATAGCTTATATAATTATCGCTGAACCATGAATTTTGTTTTGTCGGAAACAGTTTTTCAATACCGTGCGGATCATGTTCGATATATTTTTCAAGTTCTTTAAGATAGGTTTTAGGCGAAATTTCACTGATTGAATAAAGCAACTCGTTTAAGCTTACAAGCCTCTTCCAATCACAGTCTTTAAAAAGAGTTCTTATAAAGGTCATTCCTTCCGATAAAACTTTGTCTTTTGAACAATTCTTTAGAGCACAGGAATTACTTAATATGCATAGCCCTTTCACAAGCGCTTTACGGATAACATCCGAATTATCAAAGTTCCCGCTTCTTACAGAAAATGGCTTAATTCCTTCCCCATCGCCAAAACATTTATCTTTTTGTTTTAATATTTTGTTTGTTATTTCAAAGGCCTTTTCAAGAGTTTTATCAAAATAAAACTTATCGCAACGCTCAAAAAGTTGTTTCCGCTGCTTTACTTTCCATATACCGTTTGATAAAGTTATAAAGCCAATATCGTCAGCCAAAAATTTTTGTGCCTGCTTTTCGAATTCGTCATACGGAATGCCATAAAGTTCTTGCACAGTTTCTCTATCGTAACTGTTGTTTTCGTCCCACGAACCCAATATCGCCAACTTGGCCCAAAACTCATTAGGGTCAAACCCATTAACTTGCACATTAAACTGCTTGTCCAGCGACACCAGTCCGAAACAACTTAAAATTTCATCATCGAGATTATCTAATGTAACGTCAGCCCCTGTTCTGTTATAAAAACCAGCAACTTCCTGCAATTTAGCCCAAACCAATGAGGCATTGGTCGGAGATTTACATTTAATTAAGGATTTCACAAGACATTCATTGACACCATCTATAAAATCGACATCAAAAACCAATAGTACGAACGACTTGCAAAATTGCCATAGGTCATCATCGACAACAAAATTATTACCATTAGCCGCACACAAACAATTTTTAATTACATCTAATTTTTTTCTAATATTTTCGTTGGAATAATTTGGTTGCTGTATTTTATCAAGAAAAGCATTAGCATTAATTGAAGTAATCGCTGTCTCGTTGACTTTTCTCAAAGCCACAATAGAGTCTTTAGCAATAATACCAGTAATCAACGCTATCTTGTCCTTCCCCAGGATAAAATCGGAACTTTTAAAATCTACCCAGGCAGCATTAATAACCTGCTGGAAAGTTTCATTATTTTCCGAAACTATTAAATCATGTTTCATTTGGCATAATAATTTAGCCTCTTCATTTTCAGAAACGACAAGCAAATCATCAGTATTCAATCCGTTTCTTTTAGTCTGAAAACAAATTCTCTTTATCGGACGGTTTAAGACAGGCGAAAAACCTTGAATAACCAAGCTCAATAAAAATATTGACTGAACTTTTCTTTCAAAATCAACCCCGCCTCCTCCCGTGGAAAAAGCATTACTTAAGTTTGATGTTATTTTATCCATAATATTCCTATCCTTTTAGTGCAAATTATTGCCTATAACTTTTTAGTAACCAGAAAGTTAAAGGTTATATTAAATTACAAGCGCTTTCTATTAAAGAAATTATATCATATCCCAGGGAAAACGCAAGACGAGCATTAGAATTTATCCTTACTAAATAGTCATCCCTTTAATATAAAAATTCAGTCGGAATCAATGAACTCTTCCGACTGAATTTATTTGCTACTTACTGATTATTAAAAATCTTTTCTACCCATTCACCTGTAATAATCGTACCTGCTTCGCCATTTCCAACAGCGCGAACCTTTATACTTACCGTGTTAGAATCTTTATTTTCGGCAAGTTTTTGAATCAGTTCATTTGAAGAAGTATTATTTGTTAATATCGTAATCTCCTCGCCCCCGTTAATCGAGTAAACTACTTCGTATTTTACAGCACTCGTAACTGTTACCCACTTTAATACTTTATCGGTAGTTATCTCGATTTTATCCTTGTTAACGGAACCAAGCAATGTTATTTGATAGCGAGAACTGCCCCCCTGCGCTTGAGAATCATAATAATAAATACCCTCATCATCGAAATTCCCACCAAGAGCAAATACTGAGGCCGTATAAGTACCGGTATTTGAAGGATTAACTTTAAAAATCGTTTGTCCATCTTCTATTGTTCCTTTATGGTCTTCAACAGTTACAGCATAACCTTTATTGTGTTCTGCCCCTGTAGTAATTTCCACAACGAGATTGCCTGCATTTTTATTATAAGTTTCGCTATCATAGCTGAATTTAAACTCCGGCGTTGCAAGCTGTTTAACTATTTGTTCGAACGTACAAGGCGCTGAATCTACAGTTTGATATCCACCATCACCCACAGCAAAAACCTTCACTTCATAATTTTTAAGTCTTTCGAATTTCGGTGTAAGACTGTATTTTAAAGTCCCGCTTACATGATTCTCGGCGTAAGCTAACTCACCGTCGATATATACTGCATAAGAAGTGGTATCTGGCACTCCGTTCCAAACATACTGACCGTTTTCACGTCTGACCTCAGGGGCAGCAAGCTTATTTATTGTTCTGGGCTCAGATAATTCGGAATCAACTATCGTTTGTCCGTCCCCCAATGCTCTTATTGTAAATTGATATTCGCCTGCATCAAAGTCAGAAATATCAAATGACTCGGCATTCTGCGCACCGTTATAGACATTCTGGTTTTTATTGTTATAGATATGATATGTAGGTGAATACGACCCGATATTTGCAGGGGCATTCCAAAGGAACTGCGTATTGTTAAATGCCTTTTGACCGAAAGTAGGAGCTTCCAACTTGACAAAAGTTACAGTTTGACTGTTAGGAGAAGTCATATAATAAGTAGTTCCATTAACATCATAATCGTTCGCATTTGCCACCATATGGATAGGCGTTCCACGAGTAGAAATCATACTGTTAATATTTTCTATTTCGTTAACCAAATAATCTCTGCTTTCGTTTTCGAAAACTACGGTATAAGTGACCTGCTTTGCCGTTCCTGACTGAGGCCCTGAGAACCCAAGTTGTCCTTCGGAATTATCCGTACGCCCGATATGTATATCGTAAGGCGCAGCAAGGCGAACCACAGGAATTGCCGCCGTATAATTGGACGGCAAAACGGTTGAGCCGTTGCCTCTTGCGCATACACTGATTGCGGTTGTTCCCGATTCAAGTCCACTCAAATCGAAAGACGTGGATTCACTGTACTGTGTTTGTCCGCTTCGTGAAACCGCATAACCTGTAGAATTTGCAACCGCCCCAAACGAGTATGTATAACCGGAAATCGTAGGATTTGCCGGAGTAGGAAGAATTGATATTTCGAACGAAAGCGGATTTGAAGAAAGCGAACCAAGTATTTTTGTACCGGTTGCCTGATTATAGCTACTACCGCTACTTCTTATTCCGTAAGTATAAGTTTGTCCGTTAATAACATTATCCGAAACAAGATCGTTAACATGAAACTGCAACTGATTAGCAGAGTTTGAAAGCACATTGCTTTCGCCATCGCGCATAAGTATATAGCCTCCCGCATTGGTCACCGCTTTATACGTTACGGTGAAACCGTTTGCAAGAGAATCCGCGTTACTAATTATGAACCCAGAAGAAACTCTTTCCGGTGCGGCAAGTCTGATTACCTTTATCGGCGTGGAATACTTTGAATCGGAAACGCTACCGTCGCTTACGTCGGAATTTGACTTAACCTCAACAGTATAAATTCCGGTATCAAGGTACGCATTTGCATAAGCACGTTCAATTTCACCATAAGTGAAAGTCTGCTCGTTGCCACTTGGATAAGTAACTTTTACCGTATAACCTTTTGCTTGATTAATTCCATCCCAAGTTATATTATTGTTAGACTCCCCATCAAGTTCAAGTTGGTCATTCCATTTAAGTACTGGAGCCTTTAAAATGGTTACGGTTACAGGCGTAGACCAAGCTGAAAAATAATTAGAGCTATCGCCACCATTTGCTACCGGCATTACTTTGACAACTGCCGATTCACCTGCGATGAGTGCATCGTACGAATTAGTTTGCAAATCGTAGGTTTTGCTGCCGATTGTTAATTTATAACC
>CAMWXM010000105.1 GCA_947178195.1 uncultured Ruminococcus sp. | reverse complement strand
TATATATTTTCAATGCCAAGTCCCGTATCTATTAACAGACTTCGTTCATTCCCATTCAATAAATAACAATGAGTTTCTTCCCAATGACGATATTCGCTAAAAATATAGGTTTGCTCATCAATTTTATCTATTGTAAACCAATTATCCATTATGATACTCCCATATAAATATTAAATTCAACTTAGCATAACGAAAATAAAGCGCTTTCATAATCCTTAACATAGTATCTGATATTTTTTCTACCCTTGGATATTATAGTATGTCCTTCTTTTTCCAGCAATTCCTTTTGATTTTCTATACCACCTGGATATTTCGGATTTAATTCACCGTTTGATTTCAGAGTTCTCCAATAAGGCGTTTTATTATCCATTCTTTGAAAGCTTGCCCATGCGACAATAGAAACGAAAATACCTGCAGTTATAGGTTCTGTAAAATCAGCGCCGTTTTGCTTGGCAAAATATTCTCTTATTACAGATACTGTCAGAAGCTTTCCAAAAGGCACAAGCCGCATTACTTTATCATAATCAATAGGAGGGGCAAAATACATTCTGTTTCCGCCGTATTTTTTTATGCTTTTTTCATCAGTAACCGTCTGAAATTTAGGCATATCCTTGCTGTCGTCCAGCATTGCATTAAAATCCTTTTTATCTTCATTTGCCATTATTGTTTAACTCCTGCATAGCTTAATATTCAAAAAACAATTTCACTCTGCTGCTACCCATTCACGCTCGGGGCGTCTGTAGCCGGAGCTTCGCTCCGACCTAGGCGCAGGGGAATAATCACTATCTTACCTTTATACATTTTCTCCCTGCGCCCTGACAACTCAAAGCGATTTTTTCATGATTCTCAACTTTTACATTCGCCGCTTTGAGTTGTCACAGACGCCCCTTACTGAACGATCTTAATATTATTTATCACATACTTTTTACTAATATTTCTCCATTATCAGCAGTAACGCCTATTCCTGCAATTGTTCCTGTATTCTCTATAATAATATCTGCAATTTTATTTTCAATATCCTGTCTGATAACACGTCTTATATCTCGTGCGCCATATGGTTTACCAAAGGATTTTTCTGCTATCGCTTCAAGTGACTTATCGTCATACTTAAATATAATATTCTTTTCGCTAAGCGGTTCTTTCATTTCTTCCAGCATGAGTCCAGCAATTTTTTCAAAATCAGATTTTTCAAGAGGTCTGAATACCACTATCTCATCTATACGACTGATAAATTCAGGACGCAAAAATTCTCTTAGCGCTTTCATCGCTTTATCTTTTGAAATTTCTTCCGCAGTTTTATTGAATCCAAGCCCGGTAGATTTGTCCGTTGACCCTGCATTTGAAGTCATACAAATAATAGTATTTTCAAAATTTACTGTTCTTCCCTGAGCATCGTTTATTTTTCCTTCATCTAAAATCTGCATAAGAATGTTCATAACATCAGGGTGAGCCTTTTCAATCTCATCAAATAATACCACTGAATAAGGCTGGCGTCTTACCTTTTCGGTAAGCTGTCCCGCTTCGTCATATCCTACGTATCCAGGAGGAGAACCAATCATTCTCGCAACAGAATGCTTTTCCATATATTCGGTCATATCGAGTCGAATAAGCGGCTCTGTGGAATCAAAAAGCTCATTTGATAGAACCTTTACAAGCTCTGTTTTACCAACTCCGGTCGGACCGACAAATATAAATGACGCCGGTCTCCTACGTTTGTTAAGCTGAACTCTTGTACGCTTGATGCCCTCGGATAAAAGCTTTATAGCCTCGTCCTGTCCTACAACATGCTTTTTTAAATTATCCAACAGCTTAGCCATTTTTGAAAATTCAGATTCCTCTATCTTATTTGACGGAATACCTGTCCATAACTCAATAACTTTAGCCATATCGGATTCCTGAACTTGAATATTCGAAGTAATCTTTTCAAGCTCCTCCAATTCTGATTTTATTCTTGCCGCATCTCCTTTTACTTCCGCTAAAGCTTCATAATTAGGATTGTCTTCTTCCTCAAGAGATTTTTCCATTTTCTGAAGCGTTTTTAATCTTTTTGACGCTTCGTCATACTTTGCAAGCTCAGGAGTTCTTATGCAGGTGCAGGCACAGCTTTCATCAAGAAGGTCTATCGCTTTATCAGGTAAAAATCTGTCCTGAATATATCTTTCTGAAAGTACTGCGCACATTCTGATTAACTCATCGCTGATCTTTACTCTGTGATAAGCTTCGTAATATTTTTTTATACCTCTGAGTACCTCAATGGTATCCTCAATAGTCGGTTCATTTACAGTAACAGGCTGAAAACGTCTTTCCAATGCACTGTCTTTTTCAATGTATTTTCTGTATTCGCCAAAGGTAGTTGCGCCGATAACCTGTACTTCTCCTCTTGAAAGAGCGGGTTTTAATATATTAGCGGCGTTCATAGAGCCTTCTGAATCCCCTGTTCCGATAAGATTATGTACCTCATCGATAAACAGTATTATATTTCCTTCGGATTTCACTTCGTTTACAAGTCCCTTGACTCTGCTTTCAAACTGCCCTCTGAACTGCGTACCTGCAACAAGAGCAGTCAGATCAAGAAGATATACCTTCTTATCTTTCAGATTAAATGGAACATCTCCTGCAACGATGCGCTGAGCGATTCCTTCGGCAATAGCTGTTTTACCAACACCCGGCTCGCCTATAAGACAAGGATTATTTTTCTGACGCCTTGAAAGTATTTGCACGACCCTTGATATTTCCTTATCACGACCGATAATATTATCCAGTTCGCCGTTTTCAGCTCTTCTGTTTAAATTTGTACAGTAATTATCAAGGAATTTAAGCTCTTTTTCTTTTTTTCTTTTCTTTTTATCAGCTTTTGCACTACTCTGCGGAGACTTTCTTTCATCAGCCGATTGCTCCGCTTTTTCATTTTTAGGACTTAACATATCTTTTAATTTTGAAAGTCCTGTATTTTCAAGCATATTTTCCAGATATGGCGGCAGAGTATCAGCTCCACCCATTTCAAAACCGTCTCCGTCAAGTATCTCCATCATCTGATCGGACATCTGTTCCAGATCTTCTTCAGTAATGCCCATCTGCTTCATATATTCAGATATCTGCGGAATATTGGCTTCTTTAGCACATACCATGCAAAGTCCTTCATTTTTCTTTTCATTTCCGTGCATTGACGTAATAAACACAACTGCCGGTCTTTTTTTACATCTGCTACATAAAATCATTTATATTACACCTTTCTATTTTTCATTCAGAGAAATTTATAAAAAAGTCTGAAAACTTTTGTATTTTCAATTGTATTCATACTGAAAAATGAATTTTCATTTTCAGAAATATTTATCAGAATTTTCATTCCGACTCCGATAATCATAATAATAGTTATTCCCTCGATAAGTCCCATTAAACCTCCGGCAAATTTATCAAGACGGTCATATCCGTTTAATAAGCCAAAGCCCTGAGACCTGCTTGTAACAAGTAAAATTATAGTTATAAGAACAAAAAATACGATCAAAAATACTGCCGAGCTTATTATTCTTTTTGCCGGAGCTCTGATATAATTTTCTTCTATGTATTCAGGGACTTTATCCGGCTGAGTCATAAGCGTTTTAATAGTAGATTTAAAAAGCTTCTCATTATTCCCAATATGGTCTATTATCTCCTGCGCAACATAGGGAGGAAGATTCACACCTGCCTGTGCTGCAAAAGCCTTGGCAAATTCATTTATCAGGTTATTTTTAAAATTCTCCGGCGTATCAAGTATATTTGCCGATTCGCTGTTTGCATATTCATAAAGCATGCTTATACTATTATCGCTTTTTAAAACCGATTCGATTTTTTCTGTACTTAAAACTCCTGAAAGGTCATTTTCTTCAATTATATTTTTTATTGCTTCTTCGGGATGATAGTCCTTTATCGAGGCTTTAAGTGTTTCTATATTGCTCTTTTTAAAAAAATTGTTATAAATAAATTCTGATGAACTGCCGCTTATTATCCACGCTGCCACCAAAGAAATTACACATCCTACAGCGGTAATAATAATTTTTGAAAATCCTTTGTGCGCACATCTTATAATGCATAAAACCAAAACAATAACAGTAATTATATCCAATATCCACCAGAAATTTTCTCCCATACTGCTCTACACTCCATTCCTTTTTTCTTTGTCATTCCTGATATTTAATTCTATCTATTCTGTCATATCCCAAAAGGAATATATAATTGTCAATAATTATAAATTTTTCACTTGAATTTTCAGAACCAATAGTTGTCTCCTCCGACCCGTCAAATCCGTATTTATTAATATTCTCCTTATTCATAACCAAGACATTTTTATCTTTGAATCGTATACACTTTACTCCTGAACTTGGAAAAGATTTTTCATTGGGAGTTTTCTTTTCCGAATTTATAGTTGTAAAATAGCTCCGGCGCTTCACCTCGTTTTCAAATAAAAGAGCTGCTCCCAGGTTGCTGTAATCCCAGTCGACAAGCGTACTTGGATAATCATAGCTCATCTCCTGCTTGCCCTTGTCATTATAATATGCACATTTGGTTTCTCCGATTACAAATATACCATTTTTATCATAATATGTTTTGAGACACAGCGTATTAAAAGGCTCTGAGGTCCATTTATCATTCTTTGAATCAAATGAAACGGAAACCAGCTTTGAAACAAGCTCGCCGTTTGCAGCATCGGTGGTCGCAAGAATACAGCCGTTTCCATCACTGCTGAAGCACATATCAATTACACGTTCCACACAGTTACGGCTATAAATTTCCACTCCGTCTTCGTCAAACACCGTAAGCTTGCATACATAAGTATCCGAAGTTGAAATTACCGCAACATTTCCTGTATCACTTATTCTCGCAAACATAATCGTATTTTCGAGCTTTCTGCTGTACAGGTTTTTTCTTCTGCTGTCGACCCGGAAATTATTTCCGCCCGATTCGTAAATGAGAATCTTTTTATTTGCCGACTGAAGCATTGCATTAGCATAGGCATGCTGACGCTCGTCATAAAGCTCTCCATCTGTGCTGTAAATATAAAGATAGGCGTCGCTTAAAATCGCAAGATATCCGTTTAATTCCTCTACCTGATAATCTATCCCTCCCGAAATGCTTAAAGGAAAATTGCCTTCTGAACGCTCGTTCTGATTGGATTTAACGCTTTGAAATCTGCTGCCTATACCTTCAAGCTTAGGAAACCAGTCGTCAACCTTTATGTATGCTGTTATGCCCAGCGTTGCAATTAATACAAAAATAATAAATTTTGTCAATTGCCTACGTCGTTTTCGTTTTCTTCTCAGCGATACTATATCGACGTCCTTAGGATTTTTTATATTAGTTCTCATTTTCTTCTCCTGATAAATACAAGCTCTGTTCTCAGATAAAAATCATGCTCAGAAATCCGCACACTTTTCCTATGAGAACAACTTAATAAAAAATTCTGTTTAAATAAAGTCCATGAGCCTGAGCAGTTACTCCCGCTCGCAGCCTGTCACGGGATCTGATTATTTCATCAATATCTTCAGGCAGAATTTTTCCCTCATTGACCATAAAAAGCGTCCCGACCATGATCCTAATCATATTATACAGAAAACCATCGCCTTTTACAAGCATTTTTACTTGAAAGCCATTAATTTCTATTTCAAAATTATAAATTGTACGTACTGTCGTCTGCTTTCCTGTGCAATCTGCACAAAATGCCTTAAAATCATGAGTTCCGACAAATTTCTGTGCTGCACGTTTCACAAGCTCTTCATTAAACGGACGTCTGTAATGATAAGCAAGATCGGTCATAAACGGATTTTTGCTTTCGCTGCAATGAATAAGATAAATATATTCCTTAGCCTTACATGAAAATCTTGCATGAAAATCTTCCGGCGCATCCTCACAGCTGAGAATAGAAATATCATCAGGCAATCTTCCGTTTACGCCTCTTACAAAATTTTTTACGGGAATACGGCTGTTAGTTTTTACCGAAAAGCAAAAATTATTTGCATGAACACCGGTATCTGTTCTCGAACAGCCGTTTATTGTTACCTCTTCATTCAGTACAGAGGAAACGTATTTTTCTACGACCTCCTGTACGGTCACAGCGTTATTCTGCCGCTGAAAACCGTGATAGTTAGTTCCTCTGTACGCCATCATAACTTTAAGATTCCGCATTTTTATCTTTTGACCCATTGTCGCCTGATTTGTTTTTCTTATTACTTGTCATATCATCATCTTTGTTTCCTGAAACTTTCTTTCCAGATTCTTTATTTGCATTTTTTTTCATTTCTTGTTCAGTCTTATCTAATGATTCTTTTTCCGTTTCATTTTCAGAAGCTGAAATATCTGACTTTTTTGCCGAAATCCTGTTGCGATATTTCTTTTCAATTACCCAGACAGCGGCAAATACTGCAAGCGAGCCTAAGGATATTACAGCACCCACTACAAATCCCGGAGGACTATATTTTAAAGTCAACGTATGCTCTCCCTTTGTAACAGGAATACATACAAAAGCATCTTTAAGGGGAGTTACTTCAGATTCTTTACCATCAACATATGCCGTCCAGCCGCCGTCGTAAGGAATTGACGTATACAAAACACCGTCTTTTTCTGCAGTAAAGCTTCCGTTTATTTCAGTAGAATCATAGGAAGAAATTTTTAATCCGCCTTTGCTCAGCCTTTCAATTCCTTCTTTGAAAAGCTGCTGGTCAAGCTGATAAACAAGCATTTTACCTGTTCCCGAAGTTTCCTTGTCAACATCGGCGAAAATTGATATTACTGTTCCGGCAAGATAATCGCCTATAGCCGTAATAGTCGTGTACTTCTGCTCGGGAAACATCTCTTCGGAATTTTCACCATACTTAACTTTAAATCCTGTAGAATTATCAAAATCTACCGTTGCATAGACAGGTCCTTGTTTTTCAATAAGATAATTATATTTAACATAACACTCTATGCTGCCATTAGTCGGCTTATTATACTGATAGTCATAATGACCCTCAGAAGATTTTGTAACATTAAGCGCCTCATGCCCTACATTTTTGACCTTAACAGGATAAAGAACATCTCCGTCTATACCCGATGCAAGCCTGAACAGCTCGTTCTGATTATCCGCCTGTTCTTCACCTTCACCTGTATAGCTCATTATTTTGCTGTCAGCCACAAAGCCTAACGGAAGATATGCGTTATTTTCAAATATTTTTACAGCTCCCGACCTGCCGATTTCATTAAGAAAAGTATCGTCGCCGGTATACCCGTCATGAGATATAAGATATCTGATATTAAGAAAACTGTTCATTATTGGAGTTGATTGGGTATAATAATATCTGTTTCCTGCCTCAGACCCCTGAATGCCAAGTCCCTGTAAAAATCTTGTTATATTTACATTTGCCGTTGAGGAGAACTGAGAAACGCCTTTTACTCCGTAAAGTGCCGGGTCGTTTATAGAATAATTTTCCGTAAATTCAGTACGGAAAAAATCAGTTTCATTATCTGCTTCCTGCTTTAAAAGTGCGCTTACCTGATCTTTATTTTTCGGATAAATACTATATGTGGTAGTCGTTACCGTAGTGACCCCCTGATAAGCATTGAAGCTCATTTCAACTGCGCAGACTAAAGAGATCGCTATTCCCATATTTTTTTTGTTTATAAGCTTTCTTTCATAAATAAACATTACAATAATATATGCAAAACAAGCTATAACACTGCGGATAAGCGCTTTTTCCGATTGGTCACGATATGATACAAGAGCTATTATAAATGTCATTGCCGACATTGACAGTATATCGAATATACTTATTTCCTCGGTAATAACTGTAAATGCTCTGTATGCCGCAGCGATAAGCAGGAATGAGAATAAAAACGAAAATCTGTAAGGGATCATATTTGTAAAATGGAAACCGTGCCATATAAAATTCAGAACGTTCATATTGCAGCTTACAATAATAAACGCAAGATAGAGAACTGTTATAATTTTTTCACGTATTTTTATTTTTTTGTTCACTACAAATACGCCCAGCAAAATCAATGCAAACATTCCGCAGTAAAAATTCGGCAGTCCCTCTTTTGCCGTCGGTTCATGAAAACCGATAACATTTGATATCATTTTAAGCCATGGTTCATAAAATTCAATAAACTGAGGAAAAGAATTATCGGCGCTGTTTGTAAGCATAAGTCCTAAATATGCAGGCAAAAGCATAAACGCTCCTATGCCTATACCGATTATCGTTGCCCCGGAAATCTGTCCCAATCTTAAAAATGCTGTTTTAATGCCCTTCCAGTCTATTATCACCGCTGCAATAAAAATCAAAACGGTGAAAATACATGTAAAAAGTCCGATGTAAAAATTTGCTACCAGTGAAAGTGCAAGGGAAATAATATAAAGCTTATATTTTCCCTCTCGTACAAGCATTATTGTGCCAAGAGCTACAAGTGGAAGAAGTGCTACCGTATCCATCCAGATAAGATTCCAGTAATAACCCATTATGTAGCTACACAGGGCGTAAAACATACCAAATCCGGCAATTGTAATATCATTTCTTTTGAATATATGCTTAAAAAATATTGCGCTGAATAATCCTGCACAGCCAATTTTAACTGTCAGCAAAAGGGTCATTACATCACGGGAATACTCAATAGGAAAAAGTACTGAAATAAAATTAAGCGGACTTGCGGCATAATATGACATTACCGACAAAAAATTTGTACCGAGCCCGGTATTCCATGAATATAAAAGTGAAGACATATTCTGAAGCTTATCATGCTCTTCCTTAAAAAAAGGATAGTACTGATGCCAGAGGTCTGTTACAAGTATCTGGTTATCTCCGAAAGGGTGTACCTCATAAAAAATAAATACTGTCCATATTACTGCAAAGGGAACAATAAAGCTTAAAAACAAAAATAATCTTGTTTCACCCTTTGAATTATAAAGCAAAGGATTTTTTCGTTTTTTTATGCCAGTCATTATAATCTCCATTTCCGTTTTATTAATTTACAATATTAACAAAAATAACCGACGCCAGAAAGAAAA
>CAMWXM010000104.1 GCA_947178195.1 uncultured Ruminococcus sp. | reverse complement strand
GTCTATTTCCCATTCATAGCAATATATTTCTATAGCTGACATTTCATTGATTGAAATGCCGCCGAAAAGAGTTTTTATATATTTTAATATTGATTCTGTATCCGGTTCGGCTTCGCACATAAGATTTACCGTATTTATCATAAGCTGCATAAGCTGAGTATGGAATGCAGACTGTTTGACGTCCATAAAGCATTTAATATCATATTTTTTGAATGCGGCGTCAAGTATATATATATACTGGTCAAGTTGGCGGGAAATAACGGCAATATCCTTATATCTATATCCATGCTCTGAAACAAGCTCACGTATCTGAGCGCATACGTAATCCGCTTCTTCATACAGGTCTTTGCACTCAATTATTTTAATATTTTCAGCATGTTCAAATTGCTTATCATTATTTCTCATAATATTTTTATTGAGAAAAGCAATATCTGGACTTTTATATTTGACCGGCTGTTCAAGAGCTTCATATTTTATTTCGATATTATATTTTACTGCGAGCTGATAAAAGCTTTTCCATGTTTTTTCAACCGAATCAAAAATACCATAGCTTTTTTCATTGTGATTTTCAGCAGTATTTTCATTGATATTTTCAATTCTCAGAGCGATATAAATATCGTCGGCCTGTGCAAACATTGTGTCTATAAGCTCGTATTCATCTCCGGTAAAGCTTTCAAATTCGTCCATTACTACTATGCAGTCTTTAAAATAATCATTCATATTTGCAACTGCGGCAGCTTCGGAAATGTCATTTAAGCTGTCCTTTAAATTATTTTCTCTGAGCATTCTGTCATAAGCCGTATATATCATTGATAGATCGGCAAGCTTTCCGTTTCCTTCGCTGTAAAGAATACTTATTTGTGTAAGCTCTTCTGATGAGATACCGCATTGCCTGAATTCGCTGATAATTTTAAGAGAATCGTTTACAAAGGAGATTTTTTTCGACTGCCTGTCATAATATTGGAATGAATTGCTTGCAGAAAGCTCCCTTATAGTTTTATTCATAAGGATATATTTGTGTATATCTTCTGCATATTCTCCCGATTTTCCGCCAAAACATTCAAATATTTCTTTGGTAAGCGATGTGAAGCTCAGGGAAAGTATTTTATTAAATTTTTCTGCTCCTAACGCCTTGTATAGCTTTTTATCGGATTCAAAAGAAAACTGTTCTGGAACAATAAAAATTATTTTTTTATCGCTTTCAGTAAGCTTATTTATCTCATTTATAAGAAACGTTGATTTGCCGTGTCCGGCACCGCCTGTCACAAATTTAAGCATTATATTCTCCAATCAAGCAATGGGTACCGAAAAAACGATACCCAGAAATTGTTTATTTAAATCCGTTCAGCTTGTTTTTCTTTATCAGCTCCGGGTAATTTTTATAGCTGTAATCAAGGTCGACATCCGTTGATATTCCGTTTACCTTTCCTTTCCAGGAATACTGCCACATACCATATTTTCCGCTGAAATTCGGCTTGCTTACCTCTGTATGAGCTACCCATATATCATATCTGGAAAGAACACTGCTGTTCATTTTGCTGTTTAGCATACTTGCATAGCTGTACACCGCAACAAAATATTTTTGTCCCTCAAGATAGTCGCAGAATGTTTTGGTTATATTTGATATTTCCGTCATTGTAAGATGGGACTGGGACGGATCTTCAATATCAAATGCCACAGGATATGTAAGCTTATAGCCCTTTATAGTGTTATAGCATAGCTTTGCTTCTCTCAGTGCTTCAGCGGTATTCAGAGCATAGCTATACCAATAAACTCCGCAGTCGATACCGACTGCCTGTGCAGCCTTTATATTTTCATGGAATTTCAAATCTACCTGATCGCTTTCCATTCCGTATCCTGCACGTATCATTACAAATTCAATTCCTGACGCTTTTACCTTATTCCAGTCTATATTTCCTTGGTGTCTTGAAACATCGATGCCTTTATAGACGGATTTGGAAACGGTAGTGGTGGTGGTAGCCTTTGTAGTAGTTGTTGTGGTAGTAGTGTAGGCATTGAGATATGATGATCTTTCAGCAAGAGCGTCAGCTCTTCTGCGTCCGGTATATTCGGGCACGGTTTTAGCCGGAGACGTAGGCTTTGCCGTTGTTGAAGTAGTGACACGTATAACGCCAGTTATGACGGTGGTCGTCACAGCTGCCTGAGTTGTAACAGTATCGGAAGCTTCCGTGTTTTCAGATCCAGCATCATATGTAAACTCTTCCATTTCGCTGCCTTCATCTGTAAAAAGGCGAAAATTGCCGATTTTTTCATCATATTCAAGATAAGCAGATTTACTGCTGTCGGCTTTGTCTGCAAAAATTTCTTCAGCAGATACATATGTATTGCCCATATTGACGGCAATCAAAAAAAATATAGCAGAAACGATTAAAATTGAAATTTTCTTATTAAACCTTATCATTTTACCCTCTCCAATATAAATCTATTATAAAAGACATTATAACATATTTTTTTATTTTTGTAACCCTTTTTTAATAACTTCTCGTTTTTTTCTATGTTGTGCAACAAACTTGTAATGCTTTTTTGTGCATATTAAACAACTATTTTGACAAATTTTAATTTTTGAATATAATAAAGTGTGGGTTGTGCACAGCTAACTAAAAATTATTATCTGTAGATTTTATTTTTGTTCAAGGGTAACAATATTTCATATTTTCCAAAAAATCTCTTGACAATTCGGAAAAATTAGTATATTATTTTAGTTAGCAGTTACTAACTAACAACTGTTATAAATCTTAGAGTCAGTGTTCAGTATCTTAATAAAAGCAGCAATTTGAAAGAAGGGAATGAATCATGATGCCGTTAGCGTTTGCAGATGTTGGCGAAGAAAATATAATAAAAAAAATCGGCGGTTCGCCGGAGGTAAAAAGGCATTTGGAAAATCTCGGGTTTGTTGTCGGTGGAGGCGTTACAATAATTACTTCTCTTAATGGCAACGTAATCGTTAATGTCAAAGAATCCAGAGTTGCCATCAGTGAGGAAATGGCAAGAAAAATTATGATTTAATTTTAAAATTATTGAGGAGGAGTTTTATGAAAACACTTAGAGAGGCTAAAGTCGGAGACAGCGTTACGGTCGTCAAGCTTCATGGTGAAGGAGCGATAAAACGCCGTATTATGGACATGGGTATCACAAAAGGCGTCAATATTACTGTTCGCAAGGTCGCACCTCTTGGAGATCCTATTGAGCTGACCGTTCGTGGATATGAGCTTTCGCTGAGAAAAGCTGACGCTGAAATGGTGGAAATAAAGTAAATCTTAGTATGAAGTATTAACTGGGGATTTATCCCTTTATTTTAAGCATTGTGGTTAGCTTTTGCTAATTACAGAAAGAGAGGTTTAAACAATATGAATATACGAATTGCCCTTGCCGGAAATCCGAACTGTGGCAAAACTACGCTGTTTAATGCCCTTACCGGTTCAAATCAGTTTGTAGGAAACTGGCCAGGAGTTACGGTAGAAAAAAAGGAAGGAAAGCTAAAAAAGCATAAAGATGTTACCATAACCGATTTGCCCGGAATATATTCACTTTCACCTTATACGCTGGAAGAAGTGGTGGCAAGAAATTATCTTGTGGGAGAACGTCCCGATGTAATTTTAAATATTATTGACGGTACAAATCTTGAAAGAAATCTTTATCTTACAACTCAGCTTACCGAACTTGGAATACCTGTTGTTGCAGCTGTCAACATGATGGACATTGTAAAGAAAAACGGAGATACGATAAAAACCTCGGAACTTTCACGTCAGCTTGGCTGCAAGGTAGTTGAAATATCAGCGCTGAAAGGCACAGGTATTATGGAAGCGGCTGAAGCAGCAATAGAGGCTGTGGAAAATGAAAACCCCATTCCTATGCATACATTTTCCGGTGCTGTTGAGCATGCTCTTGCTCATATTGAAGAAGCGTCTGTACATAATCTTCCTGAAGAACAGCAAAGATGGTATGCAATAAAAATATTTGAACGTGATGATAAAGTACTTGAGGACTTGAATATTGATAAGGAAATCATTGAACATATTGAAAATGATATAAAAGCGGTTGAAGAGGAAATGGACGACGATGCTGAATCCATCATAACTAATGAGCGTTATATTTATATCACTTCAATAATCAAATCGTGCTATAAAAAGAGAAGCGCAGGAAAGCTTTCTACATCTGATAGAATTGATAAGATCGTTACTAATCGATGGCTGGGACTTCCTATTTTTGCAGCGATAATGTTCTGCGTTTATTATCTTTCAATGGTAACTGTTGGTTCTTTTGCAACCGACTGGGCAAATGACGGCTTATTCGGCGACGGATATCATTTATTGGGTATCGGTTCTTCTGATTATGATTATGCTGCTGAGCAGTACGGTGATACAGATCAGATCATTGACGCTTTTGTTGCTGAATACGGTAACGATGAAATAGCTGCGGCTCTGGATATGGAAGCGGAGAATTACAACGAAGAAAACGCTGGAGCTGCGCTTATGAGTTTGCTTACGCTTACTCCTGATGATGCAAATGTCACATACAATTTGGAAGACGAGGAAACTCTTGAGATCACAAAAGTTCCCGATACGGCTAAGGCAGATCTTGAAACAGCCGTTGCAGCATATATGAATACGGATTATAAGGAGGCCTACGGAGCGCCTGATACATCTACATATGGCGTATGGGTTTCCGGTATTCCAGTTTTGATTGGCGATGCGATGGACTCTATGGGTGTTGCAGACTGGCTTGCAGGACTTATCAATGATGGTATCGTTGCCGGTGTTGGCGCAGTTTTAGGATTTGTTCCGCAGATGCTTGTATTATTCCTGCTTCTTGCATTTCTTGAAGCATGTGGATATATGTCAAGAATAGCCTTTGTACTTGACAGAATTTTCCGTAAATTCGGTCTTTCTGGTAAATCATTTATTCCAATGCTCATCGGTACAGGCTGTGGCATTCCCGGAATTATGGCATCAAGAACAATTGAAAATGAGCGTGACCGCCGAATGACGATCATGACGACCACATTTATTCCATGCGGCGCAAAAGTACCATTCATTGCTATGATAGCCGGAGCTATTTTCGGCGGTTCTGCATGGATATCTACATCGGCATATTTTGTAGGTATGGCTGCCGTTATCATTTCTGGTATCACTCTCAAGAAAACAACTATGTTTGCAGGCGATCCGGCGCCGTTTGTTATGGAGCTTCCGGCATATCATCTGCCGACTGTTGGAAATGTCCTCCGTTCAATGTGGGAAAGAGGCTGGTCGTTTATTAAAAAAGCCGGTACAATTATCCTGCTTTCAACAATTGTCGTATGGTTTACAACATTCTTTGGATTTGTAGACGGTTCATTCCGTATGCTCGGCGAGGATGAGTTGGAATATTCTATCCTTGCGTCAATAGGAAGCGCTGTTGCATGGATATTCAAGCCATTGGGCTGGGGTACATGGGAAGCTGCTGTCGCTTCTATTACAGGTCTTGTTGCAAAGGAAAACATTGTTGGTACTATGGGTATTCTTTACGGCGGTTCAGGAGATGTATATTCAACTCTTGCGGGAGTATTCACATCGGTAAGCGGATATTCATTCCTTGCATTCAATCTTCTTTGCGCACCTTGCTTTGCTGCAATGGGAGCGATAAAACGTGAAATGAATAACGCAAAATGGACATGGTTTGCAATTGGCTATCAGTGCATTTTCGCATATGCAGTAGCTCTTATGATAAATCAGTTTGGTTCCTTGTTTACCGGTAATTTTAGTGCTATAGGTTTGATAGTTGCTCTGGCAGTTCTGGCACTTATAATTTTTATGCTATTAAGACCGTATAAAGTTGCTATAAAGTTTGATAAAAAAATTATAGTAAAATAATATGAAATGCTCCCCTTTTGTCAGACAATAGTTATTACGGAAAACCAATAAATAAGTCTGACAGAAGGGAACATTTTATGTCAAATGCGATTGATTATAATTTTAACCCCGATTCTGATTACGAATCGGGGTTTTATGTTTTAGCTTTGTAGATTCAATGCAAATCTTTAAGCAGTCTTTTTGCTATGTTATCTTAAAATATATTAAGTTTATTCTGTTTTATTTCTATCAGCAATTTTTTAATAAGACAAAAATCAAAAACATCAAGCTTATCATCTTTGTAAAGGTCTGCCGCTTTCCAGTCATCAAGTCTTGTTTCCGGCACAGCTACCAGCCATTTTTGCAACAGGATAGCATCAGCCACTGTCAGACTTCCATCTGCATTGACATCACCTATTACACTTATCGGTTCACCGCTTTCCGGCACTATCCAGCCGCCGTCGTCCACTATCAGACAAAGCATAGAAATAGTTTCACCAAAATAAGCATCATCTCCGTAATTAATACACATATCTCGTATCTGGTCATGCCATTCAGTATCTTCACCGCATGCCGCCGCTATCATTAGAGGTGCGTTAAAGCAAAGGTCGTTCCAGTCGGAAACGGCTGTTCCGTCAGGGGTATAGCCAGCCATAATATTCCATACATCGTTGTTTGTTTCAGTTTTCATGAAGCTTGTTATTGTATTGGCAAATGCAAGGGCATCGGGATTTTTATTTATCAGATAATCCATACCTATACGCCACGGAGTACGGCAGCTATTATAGTAATAACAGCCATCATTTTCACTTTCAAGCATATTCGCCGGCGCTGGAATAAATTCACCGCTCTGAGAATCCTTGACAATAAAATCAGGAAGCAGTCCTGTACCATATTCCTTCATCATTTTATTGATAATGCTGTATGTGCTGTCATATAATTTTATCCATCTCTCATCACCTGTGGCATCAGCAAATACAGGCATATATTGCATGATAAAATCCGAGGCTCTTGTGGCAGAATAATACACATCATTTTCATCTGTATCATACGCCCAGTCGCCAAGACGCAACACCCAGTCTTTTTGATTGACTTCATATGTCATAATGTCATTTATCACAGCAATTGCTTCATCTTTATAATTGATCTCTCCGTCGCTTCCCCAAAGCGTATCAGCCATAAGAAGCGAGTATGCGATGTCCATATCACCATCTGTCGCAGAATCTGCACCGTCTGCGTTTATAAGAGCCGAACCTGTATCGGACTGCTGCCATGCCATCAGATGCGAACCGATAGAACTGGGAAATGACTTATAATATCTGAACATTCCATCAAATATTTCCTGAGCATTGCTGTCATAGGGCGCCATAGATGCAGTAATAAGCATTCCATATCCATGAGCCTCAGATACGGTCACGGGAACGGTATATCCTGCCTCGTCATAGGTTTCATCTCCATAAAACACATAATATTGCGTATCGTCTGAATAGGGATTCTGAACCAGATACTTTTCCTTCCAATGGTCGTAGTAACCGACAGTTTCCGAAGATAATTCATTTTGTGCGGCATACACTGACGGAGCGTTCTGTATATTATATGACAGCATAGCAGCTAAACAAAGCGAAATAATACTTTTTAATATTTTCATTTTACTCCCCTTTTGTCTTTAAAATTTCTTATTGCTGAATTTATTAATAAGATTATATCATATCCACGCCGGGAAGTCAATAAGCGAACTATGTTTTTCAGTAAATGCTTTGCAAGCTAAATTGCCTTAAAGAGCGTATTTTTAATCAACATATATTTCCCAATCTTTTCCTATATCTCCCTCAAGGGTATAAGAAATTTTGTACTGCATTTCTTTATCATTAGATTTTTTTTCAATATTTCTTTTTATAATAGTTATATCCTTGCTGTCGTAAAAATTTTTTTCATGCAGAGCCGTTTTTTGCTGAAGCTTGATATCGGCTTCTTCTTTAGTATAAGAAATGTTATCGTATGTAAAAGGCTTATAGCTACAATGGACAATACCAAGAGGTATTTCAAATCCAAGAAAAGTAAACTTTGTGGTATTTTCACTGTAATCAAAGGTTTTGCTATCTATATCGCTGAAAAAAAGAGGTATTCTGAATCCGAAAAAGTCAAAATATTTTCTTTTCTGAATATCGTCAGAATATACCTGACCAGATTCCTCAAAAGCCTGAGTAAAAATAATTTCTTCATTATAAATTCCTTTTATTTTACCCATAGCATGTTTTTTCAGAAATCGTCCGTTTCCATCGCTGACAGTTCCGCTTACGATAATATCGCCTTTTTTTACACCATCGCCCTTTTTTCTGACAAGCTGACCTGCATAAATTTCGGTATATGTAATCTGAGCGTCCTTTGACGCCACTATGTTACAGGGAATGTCATCATTGACCATTTCAGGCGTTTCAACCGTTTCGGTTATGTCCACAACGATCCTGCTTCCGGTATGACGTATTCCCGTCCATGCGATTTCAGGAATACTCAGTCTTAGCCTCTGCTCACAGCTATGAAAATCAATATCGGGGATAAACCTGCCCTTATAGATACCGATATCTCCAAGAGCGGAAATGACCTGTTGACTTGTAATGGCATTATTACCGCATACTTCTATAGTTACCACGATATTTGAAAGATAAAACACAAATCCAAGTACAAGCATAATGCCGATAATAATTCCGAAGCGAAAGCGATATGCATAAGCCTTGAATCTCAATCCGCTTCGTTTTATGACAGTAAGACTGATATTAAATTTTTCGGCAGTCGATTCAGCTTTTTTCAAATCTTTGCTGTATATCTGGGCGGTAAATTTCCCATTTCTGCATTTTTGAGAAGTACAGACGATATGCATTTCACGCAATTCATTAATAAATTTATAAATATTATCGCCTATAGCTTCTATTGATATTACTCCTCGTATATTTTTTAGCATAATTTCACCCGTTTTTCTCTAATTCGACTGATTGAATTTTTCCGCAGACATAAATTACATCAGAACCGAAATCATTGACTGACAGATCGCTTCCCCATATCTGAACTGTAAGCTCCCAGGTTCTGACCTTAACAAAAATGTCGTTATATTCTAAAATTTTTTTGCAGCCATCAACTAAAACCTTGCTATTGCCGGTGATTTGTATCTGACTGTCAAGGTATATAAT
>CAMWXM010000103.1 GCA_947178195.1 uncultured Ruminococcus sp. | reverse complement strand
ATCATAAAGAGCCTCCGTTATCCTCTTGCCGCTATGAGCATTTTTGTCAGCGCCGTTTCAAGAATTATTCTTTGGGAAACCGACGAACGTTTCAGCTTTCTGTCCGCATCCCTTAAAATTGAAATGCATTTTCTTAAATTTTCAAGTGAAACTTTTCGACAATCTCTGTATGCGTTATTGACCGCAAACGCTCTTCCCTTATAACTAAAATCCTCGATAACCTCTTCCGCACGTTTATTTACCGTCATAGCCGCTCTTGCCCTGTACAAATCGAGAAAGGACATTGATATCGCCGATATAACGGCAATCGGCTCGTTTCGCTTGTTGAGCAGATCGTCAAGCAGAAAAAAAGCCTGTGAAGCGTTCATGGCGATGACCGCCCTTGCAAGCTTGAACGAATCAGTTTCTATTTGCCCCGAAACAAGTATATCTATATCCTCTAAAGATATTTCACCGCCGTTTTTATAAGTGCAAAGCTTTTCAAGCTCATTTGTTATCTGCATTGAATCCATAAGACAATATTCCGCAAGAGTCTGTGCATTTTTTTTCGATATTTCACAGCCACGCTTTACTGCTCCTGCACAAATAGTCTTTACCATATCCGCAGTCGTTTTTACAGCGCATTGGCATACTACGCCCTTTTTAGCTATGTTATCCACAAGCTTTTTATTTTTTCCCGAAAAGGTCTTTTTGCCGTTTTTAACATCAAATCCTGTAATATCTATTATCAGCAGCGTAAAATCGGGAATATTTTTTATTGCGTCAATAAGATTGTCCAGCTTATCTGCTGACAGCTCCTCCCCATTTAGATCATTTATCAGCAAGGCGTTATAATCCGCTATCATCGGACATATCTCCATCATATCAGAGACCTCGCTTACGTCAATATTTTTACCGTCTATTTTAGTATAGCTGCTTTTCCAGTCCTTTCCCAGCCGTTTTTTTAAAATAGCCTTAGCTGCGTTTTCCACAGTTAAAACGTCCTTGCCGTAAATATAATAAACATTTGAGAGGCAGCCCGATTTGATATTTTTTAATAGCTCCGATGAATTTATTTCAGGCATTTTATAAACCTCCCAGATAAAATTTCCCGTCACTGTCCGCTTTTATTATAACATTGCTTTCCATAACCGCATTTTCAATATTTTCGGTATTTTCATATTCCGGCACAATAACAGTACTGCAAATGGGCGGATTGAAAATACTGCCGTATTCGGCATAAACATCAACGCTTTCATCATTGCATGAACTGTCGCAGACAAATTCAAAATCGCCGTATCCTACAAAAATCCGGTTGCCGCTTATATTTATAATACAGTTTTCAATAGATATATCAAAATTTTCAAAGTCGGAATAATCCGGATAATTACCGCATATTTTCATATCCTTACGGACATATACACCCTCAGGAAGAATAACCCTTTCGGTATCTATCAAAGAAAATCCGCTGTTATATCCCGACATAGCCTGATAAGGCTTTTCTTTCATAATAATTTTGTCCACCTTATTGATATTGTTTTCCTGCAAATATTTCAGAGCATACCGACTGTTATTCTTTCTGCCGGAAAGGTCGGCAATTACCGTATTATCACCCTTTGAAACTATTATAACATCGGTTTTAGCCTTTCCTAAAACTGCAATATTTATTTCGTCTGCGGATATAAATTTTATGATTCCAACACATGCCATCACTGTTACTGCTGTTAAAGCTATTGCCGCAAGCTCATGCTTTCTGCTTTTGAAAATCAAAAATACGACAATACAGAAAATTATTATTGCTCCGAAGACATATTTCATTTCACTACCGAAGTTCATTCCCGAAAATTTCAGCTTTCCTATAAAACGTACGCAAATAATAACTATCTTACACAAAAAGCCTGAAAATTTTATCAGGAAAACCGGCTCAAAAAACACTGTCAGAGAAGCAATAAGAGCAAATATCAGAGCTGCCATACATATAGGCGTCAAGAAAATATTTGCAATCGGTGAAAACAGCGAGCTTTCTCCGAAGAATATAACCGAAAACGGCAGTACTCCCAGAGATACAAAAAACATGTACGCCATATTTTTTATCTGCTTTTGCAGGAAATTACTGCTTTTTAATTTTTCAGTCATAAATGGCGCAAAAACTCCTGCTGAAAAAGTACCTGCCACTGATAAGATCAAAGAAGGATTTCTTATCATAAAAGGACAAGGCAGCGTCAATATAATAAAAGCTATGGAAATAGAATTAAGGGTATCAGCTTTTCTAAAAAATAAAGGTGCTGCATAAACAATCGTCATCATAAGAGCCGCACGAAGCACCGACTGAGAAAGTCCGCTGCAAACTGCAAATAACGCCATAACTGCTTCCAGCAGTACAAATGTGGTTATTTTGCCCAGCTTCAGCCTTTTGAAAACTGCCGAAAAAATTCCGCAAAATAAAACCAGATGAAGTCCCGAAACAGCCATAACATGACCTATTCCAGTACGGTAAAACAAGGTTTTATCATCCTCCGACAATCCTGATTTATCGCCGAACAGCATACCGCAAAGCATTGCGCTTTCGTCCTCCGAAAGATTTCTTTTAACAAAATCCGTAACATTTTCACGATAATCGTTTAAAATTCTTGTCAGAGAAAAATTATTATTTTCACTTATTTTAAATGATTCAACCTTATCTGAGGTCAGATAAATTCCCTTTGATTTATAATAATCCTTACTGTTAAAAAGATATTCGTTTTCAAAAACTTTTACAGTACCTGAAAAATCAAAATAATCATTTATACTGCAATCGTAAGAATCAGCATAAACGGTCATTTTAATATTTGTTTTATCATTTATTTTACCTTTAACCAAATAGGAGGTTTTATCTCCTGAATACTCTTTTATTTCAAGTATTTTGCCAGAAAATGATATTTCTTTGCCGTTAAAATCTACTGCATTCCGATAAAATGTCATATCATAGATACGATAAAAGCCTGCTGCAACGGCAAACACAGACAGTACTGTAAAAATTTCCTTTAATTTAAATCTGAACAGAAATTTCATTAATGCCAGCAATATAAAAGCTGCCGGAACAATTAATAAATCATACGCCGCCGGCAGGAATGAGGTAAATAATAATCCCATTCCCCATGCAGCAGCGACATAAACTATTTTACGCTTCATTTAAAAAGCAAAGGAAGCTTTTCAAGAAAAATTATATCATTTCTGTCGGCAGCATCTCCTTCAGCAAGAACAGCTGCTTTACCTACAATATTTCCCCCGGCTTTTTCAACAAGAGCAATAAGAGAATTAAGCGATTCTCCTGTACTTATAACATCATCGGCGATCAAAACCTTTTTTCCGTTTATTCTGTTCACGTCCTCTTCGGATAAGAAAAGTGTCTGCTTTGCAGCGGTAGTGATAGACTGTACCTCTACGGAAATAGGATTTGTCATATAAAGCTTTACAGATTTTCTTGCAACTATATAATTTTTGCCGCATTGTCTTGATATTTCATAGCCCAGAGGTATTCCCTTGCTTTCAGCAGTAATAATAACGTCAAATTCTGGAACTTTTTTAAGAAGCTCTTCTGCGCATTTAACTGTAAGCTCCACATCGGAAAACATTATAAATGCAGCAATATCTATTTTATCATTTAAAGGACATACCGGAAGCTCTCTTGTAAGTCCCGCAACATTAAGTGTATATGTATTCATAAATCTTTCTCCTTTTTATACTCCGCTGTCTGTACTCCAGCCCATTTTTTTACCAGCAAGTAGATGGAAATGAAGGTGATGCACACTTTGTCCTGCATCCTCTCCACAGTTTGTAATAACTCTGTAGCCGTCTGCAAAGCCCTCTTTTTTGGCAATTTCAGCGGCAACCTCAAAAATATGAGCAACATATTTTGAATTTTCCGAATTTATCTCAGAAGCGCCCGAAATATGCTCTTTCGGAATTATCAGATAATGAACGGGAGCGATAGGCTGAATATCCTTAAATGCGTAAACCATATCGTCCTCATATACCTTAGCGCTGGGAATTTCCCCGGCAATTATTTTGCAAAATAAACAATCCATTTTATGCACCTCGTTATTTTATAAATTCACCTGCAATACTCTCCAATGAATTAAGAGCCTCGTCTATCATATAATTTTTACCGATACCTGCCATTGCGCTATCAGGACGTCCGCCGCCCTTACCGCCTGTTATTGCGGCTATTCTCTGAACTATCTTTCCTGCATGAGCGCCTTTTGCAACGGCGTTTTTGCCGCATACGCAGTAGAATGTACCTTTATCCTCAGAAACACCTGCAAATACCGCAATAACGTCCTCGGTCTGTTCCTTAACGTTATCGCCAAGCTGCCTTAGCATATCCGGCTTCATACCATTTAAAAGTGCGGAAATAACTTTTATTCCATTGATCTCCTTAGCGTCCTTGAACATTTCTCCAAGCTGATTTCCGGCAAGCTGCTTTGAAAGTGCCTGTATCTGCTTATCCTTTTCCTTTACCTCTTCGCTAAGAGCCTTACATCTTTCGGCAAGCTTTACAGGATTTGCCAGCTTTAATATTTCTGCGGCATCGTTAATATTTTTTCTCATTTCATTCATAAATTTCAGAACGCCTATACCGGTAACAGCCTCTATTCTCCTTACGCCCGATGCAACGGAATTTTCTGAAATAATTTTGAAAAGACCAATATTTGAAGTATTTTTAACATGAGTACCGCCGCAGAATTCAATAGAATCTCCGCCGATATCTACAACTCTTACAATGTCTCCGTATTTTTCTCCGAACAGTGCCATTGCACCCAGCTTTCTTGCTTCTTCGATAGGAAGCTCCTTAGTCACAACATCTATTGATTTAAGTATTTCATCATTTACAATAGTTTCAACCTCTGCTATTTCATCAGGAGTAAGTGCGCTGAAATGCGAAAAGTCAAATCTGCATCTGTCTGCGTTTACAAGCTGACCTGCCTGATGAACATGCTCGCCTAAAACCCTACGCAAAGCCATCTGCAAAAGGTGAGCCGAAGTGTGGTTTCTCATAGCGCCCATTCTCTTGAATTTGTCTATCTCAGCAGAAACATTTTCATTTACCGAAAAGCTTCCGACAGATACCTTACCAAAATGCAGATAATGTCCGTTATCGGTTTTCTTTACCGTATAAACCTCAAATTCTGAATTTTCTGTTTTTATAATACCCGTATCTGCTTCCTGTCCGCCGCTTTCAGCATAAAAAGGAGTTTTATCCAGAATCAGCACTGCTTCCTGACCCTCGGAAATTGAATTTATCGGACTACCGTCTACAAAAGCAGCAACAACTGACGAATCGCAGGCAAAATTCACATAGCCCTTAAATTCTGTGGCAGGCGCATTTATCTCTGCGCTGCTGTCCTCGCTCCATGAGGTTTTGATTTTAGAAGCTCTGTCGCTTCTTGCCATACGCTTTTGTTCTTCCATGCATTCCATAAAGCGTTTTTCGTCTACCTCTATTCCCTTTTCTCCGGCAATCTCTTTTGTAAGGTCAAGAGGGAATCCATAAGTATCGCTGAGCTTGAAAGCGTCGTCACCCGAAAGAAGATTTTTAATTCCGTTTGCAGAAATTTTATCTATAAACTGATTTAAAAGCTCTGTACCCTTATCAATAGTTTTAGCAAAGCTTTCTTCCTCATGCATAATAATTTTCTTGATAAGCTCTCTTTTTTCCTCCAACTCAGGGTATGCGTTTTTGTTTTCATCTATTACGGTATCGCATACTTTGTAAAGAAACGGTTCGTTAATTCCAAGCATTTTTCCATGTCTTGCGGCACGTCTTAAAAGTCTTTTCAGAACATATCCCCTGCCCTCGTTAGCAGGATTTATACCGTCGCCCACCATAAAAGTAGTACTTCTGATATGATCGGTAATTACACGAAGAGAAACGTCAGTCTTTTCATTTTCCTTATATCTTACGCCGGCAATATCGCTTATCCTGTTCATGATATTTCTTACGGTATCCACCTCAAACAGATTATCAACGCCTTGCATTGCACATGCAAGTCTTTCAAGACCCATACCAGTATCAATATTTTTGCTTTCCATTTCTTCATAGTGACCTTTTCCGTCACTGTCAAACTGACTGAAAACGAGATTCCATATTTCAATAATTCTGTCGCAGTCGCTTGCCTGTTCAAAGCTTTCAAAAGGTCCATAGCTTTCGCCTCTGTCGAAATGTATTTCCGAGCATGGTCCGCAGGGACCCGAACCATGTTCCCAGAAATTATCCTCTTTTCCAAGACGGATAATTCTTTCTTTAGGAATACCGATTTTTTTCATCCATATCTCTTCAGCTTCGTCGTCGCTTTCAAAAATGGTTATCCAGAGTCTGTCAGCAGGAATCTCCAAAATTTTTGTCAGAAATTCCCATGCCCATTGGATAGCGTCAGTTTTGAAATAATCCCCGAAGGAAAAGTTTCCTAGCATTTCAAAGTATGTTCCGTGACGGGCGGTCTTACCCACCCTTTCAATATCAGGAGTTCTGATACATTTCTGACAGGTAGTCACTCTTTTGTTCGGAGGAACAGCCTGTCCCAGAAAGAATTTTTTCAAAGGCGCCATACCTGAATTTATCAACAGAAGGCTGTTATCACCCTGAGGTATCAAAGATGAGCTTGCCATTCTCGTATGGTTTTTGCTTTCAAAAAAAGAAAGATATGCTTCTCTTAGCTCGTTTACTCCACGCCATTTCATAATAAAATCTCCTTTAAATACAAAAATCTAAAAAAAGCCCAACGTCCCTGAAAATATGGGACGAAAGACTCCGTGGTACCACCCAGATTCAAAAGCGCAAAACGCTTTCCTCAAGCATTCTTTAACGCAGAAATTACGTCCGCCTTTCGGTAGAAAACTCAGGGGCAGCACCTGTCTGCCGGACAAAGGCTTTCACCAAAACGCCTTTTCTCTGATGACCGACTTACAACAGTTATTCCCATCATAGTTTTAAAAATAATATTTTATTTTATTAAATTATACCAAATTATTATTATTCTGTCAAGCTAAGGGAGAACGCCGCACAAAAATTGTGCGGCATGATACCCTTAATACTATTAAATAATACTATTTAAAATTATTCATCAGATTCCGGTTCTGTCTGATCGTCCACACTGCTCTGATCTATAGGCTCAGTAGGCTCTTCAACCGGTTCAGGCGCTTCTGTCGGAGGCTCTGTAGCAGCAGTCGTCTCTTCGGGATTATCAGCGTAATAAATAGTCAGTATCTCGGTTTCCGTATCTATTTTTTCGCCCGGTCCGGGAGAAACCCTTGTAACATAGCCGTTTTCAATATCAAAATTAATTTCCGATACCTTAGTGTACTCAATTTCACGCTCTTCGCAAAGCTTGATATAGTCCTCAAGCTTCCAGTTTTCAAACTCAGGAACAGTTGCCGCAGGCTTGCCCTGACTTATTTTCACCTTAACGGTCATGCCTTCTTCGATAGGCTTCCCGATATCTATGCTTTGCCAAAAAATAATATCCTTCGGGAAATCGGCGTTCTGTTCATAAGACGGTTCGATCTTGATTTTATATTTTTCTTCAAAGCTTTCCTTTACATCTTCATATCTCTTGCCTATAAGGCTTGGCATTTTGGTATTTGCTTCCGTTTCCTTTGTTTCTTCCTCAGTGGTTGGCTCAATCTCGTCGACCATGGAGCTACTTGATACGGTACTTGTCGTATCACGGATATTTGTAACATCATCTCCGCCTGCAAAAAGCTTGATAAGTATAACAGCGATAACAAGAATAATTGCCGCAAGCAGAACACCTATTATAATAGGCACTTTCATTTTATCAAAAGCGGTAGAACCATCGTCCCCCACTTCTATTCCACCGTCGTCGTCATCGTAATCGTCGTCATAATCGTCATAGCCGTCATCATAGTTATCGCCATAATTATCGTTATAGCTATCGTCATAATATCCGTTGGCACGATAAATATCGTTCATATAAGCCTGATTGCTCTCCATAATACCGTTTCTTGATATCTGAAGAGTCTGTGTTTTGCTCAGTCCTGCAGTAGGCTGGTCAAAAAGCTTTGTTACAAGCTCAGTAATGGTAGGTATTCTGTCCTCGCCTGCAAGGCTCATACCTCTCATTATAACATCCGAAACATGCTTAGGAATATTAGGATTAAGCTCCTGCGGAGTATAAAGATTGTCGTTTTCCAGACGGAAATTTGCCGGATCAGGCTTTGAGCCGGTCAATATTCTGTAAAGAACAGCGCATATGCCGTAAACATCAGTCCATGTTCCCTGACGACTTGCTGCAGAATACTGTTCTGGAGCAGCATATCCTGGGAATATTTCCGTATTAAGCTCTGTATTTTCCGTTCTGAGCCCCGATATACAAAACTCAGTAAGTTTTAGCTCGCCCTTATCTGTAACATAAATAGTTTCCGGGCTGATACCTCTGTGTATCACTCCTGCGTTATGCACAAGACTCAGAGTGGTAAAGAGCGGTGGAAACATTGCTGAAACCTCGCTCCAGCTAAGCTCGCCGGCATTTTCCTTGAGATAATCCACAAGTTTTATGCCTTCGATATATTCATACACAGCATAAGTGGTATTATTTTCAGCAAACAGATCGAGTGTGGGCGAAAGATGGCTGCTAAGACTTCTCATTTTAGCCAGAGATTTATTAAGCTCGGTATATTCAGCCATAAGCGCCTTATATTGTGCAAGATTATTGTAATTAACGCTTATAGTCGGCTTTCCCTTGACTCTTACGCAAAGTCCCTCAGGCATATATTCGTTGAGCAGCACCTTACAGCTCACAGCGGTATCATAGGCAATGTACGTTGCCCCCTGTCCGTTGGCGCTCAGAAGTCTGCCGACCAGATATCTTTCATGAACGATCGTTTCAGGCGCTATGTATGCAGGACTATAGGGCGTATTTTCCACATATCCGCATTTAGGACAGACTCTTGATTTTCCCTTATATTCCATACATCCCATGCATAGTTTATTTTCAGCCATTAAAAGCCTCCATAGTTTATCTAATTTAATTATTCGTATTCTATAATATTTTAGCAGTTATCGGAGTACTTGTCAATATTTAAAGCGTCGAATAACTCAGCTGTCTTAAAATTGTATTATTTCTGTAATTTTTTTATGTTCTTTGTAATCGTAAAAAGTACTTTTATGCCGTAAAATTTACTTTTATGGCTTTGTTTCTTTACTTTTTATTAAACACCTGTCTACACAATTTTTTGGCAATATTAACTTCAATTTTAAAGTTGACAAAATTAAAAAAATAATATATAATGTAT
>CAMWXM010000102.1 GCA_947178195.1 uncultured Ruminococcus sp. | reverse complement strand
TAATGCGAGAGGAAACAGAAAATCCCTTTGACGGTATTCTTCATCACGAAGAAAAGGTTGACCTTGTTCCGTCTGACCTTGAACTATCGGCGTTGGAAATGAGCCTTGTAACCGCTATGAGCCGTGAAGCTGTAATGAAGAACTATTTAAACCAAGTGAAGGACAAGTACGACTATATTCTCATAGATTGTATGCCTTCACTGGGTATGATTACTCTCAATGCTCTCACAGCGGCGGACTGCGTAATTATTCCTGTTCAGACACAGTATCTTCCTGCTAAGGGAATGACGCAGCTTTTACAGACGATCTCAAAAATCAGGAAGCATACTAATCCCGATTTGAAGATAACGGTATCTATGCCATTAATGTGAACAGCGGAAATTTTATCAATTTTAACGGAAATGTAAAAATAGAAGAATCGCTTAATGGTAAAGTGATTATTGAAGCAGACGATAATGTATTGGAATTTTTTATCACTGAAATTGATGAATCATCAAATAAAATTGATATCATTGTTGATAGTGATAAATTGTTTTCTGATGTAAATGTCAATATAATAGTTGGTGTTCCTGTAAATAATATTGCTATTTCGGGTACATACGATTTAGAATATTCAAATGCAATTCTTGATTCTTTAAAAATGAATTTATCCGGTTCTTGTTCAGGAAAGATTTCAGGCAGTTTTACAGATATGGAAGTTGAATTGTCTGGTTCTCCTGATTTGAGACTTTCGGGTTCAACCAATACGCTTTTGCTGACATCACGAGGCAGTTCCGTGGTAAATACTATAGATTTAAGCTCTGAAACTGTGTCTATAAATGCGTCGGGATCATCGATAATTAATGTAAATGCAGAAGAAAAGCTTGATGTTAATGCAAGTGGTTCCTGCACTATATCATATACCGGCAATCCGGAGATAACAAAGGATTTGAGCGGATCAGCAATAATTAAAAATAAATAAATATCAGGCAGAAAAACTTGTGCAAAATTATGAGGTAAAGCTTCATATAAATTTTTCAGGAGGTACTCACAATGAGTAAAGTAACAGATTTTTACGCAAAGGCAATCGCTGACGAAGCAGCAAAGAAGGAACTGACCAATATTCTTGGCAGCAAGTCAATCAACGAAGCAAGCAACGAACAGCTTGTGAAAATTGGCAAACTTGCAAAGAAGCTTGGATTTGATATTACTCTTGAAGAGGCAAAGGCATATCTTACTTCAGAGGAAACTGAGCTTGATGAAGATGACCTTGATGCTGTTGCAGGCGGAAAAGGTGATATTATTGTTTGCTACGGTGATGGAGCAGGGGCTTAGAAACTGTGCAAAAATAAATTGCAGATGAATCTGCTAATAAGGAACTGAACGATATTCTCAGCGGCAAACTGGTTAACAAAGCAAGTGATGAACAGCTTATGAAAATCGGTGAGCTTACAAAGAAACCGGGCTTTGATATCAGTATTGATGAGGCAAAGGCATATCTCACTGATGAGGAAACTGAGCTTGATGAAACTGATCTTGATGCTGTTGCAGGCAGCCCAGTTATACGAAGATATATCGACCGGTAGATTACGATACGGGTGACTTTCAGGTGAACTGATAGCTTGTTATCAAAATTCCGATGATTTTCCTTGGAATTAAGATATAAAATTATTTTTAGGAGGTACTCACAATGAGTAAAGTAACAGATTTTTACGCAAAGGCAATCGCAGACGAAGCAACAAAGAAAGAACTGACTGATATTCTCGGCAGCAAGTCAATCAACGAGGCAAGCGATGAACAGCTTGTGAAAATTGGCGAACTTGCAAAAAAGCTTGGATTCGATATTACTCTCGAAGAAGCAAAGTCATATCTTACTTCAGAGGAAACTGAGCTTGGAGAAGATGATCTTGACGCTGTTGCAGGCGGATTTAATGGCAAAGGTGTTGGCGGAGATGTTTGTTCCGGTGATTCATCAGGAATTGGCATGCCAACAAAGTAAGTAAATTTTACTTATAAGCATTAAGCATGCACAATGGCGTGGAGATAAAAATTGCCGCGCCCTTTGTTATATTTTCAGCAAAGGAGAAAAAGTATGCGATACGTTACGCTTTCTGAACAATATGCTTTAAGAGGCTGGGGAAATTTAACATATGGTATTCTGGATTTAAACAACGCATCTATGAGTGAAAATGTGAAGATCCTTACACCTGTACAATTTGACGCTATTAAACTTGTTACAACAGCTGGTATTTCAATTGATGACAATCTTATTCCCAAAAAAATTCGTGAAATGGCAGAGACTGCAATAAAAGATGGGATTTTTATATTGTGCGATAAATCAAAAGGCCTGTATGACTATCAGGAATATCATTATACTAAAGCAAAATATACATATTCGTTACTATGGTCAATTACAGGAAATTGCAATTTAAAATGCAGACATTGCTATATTACAGCAGATAAAAATTTATATGGCGAGCTGAGTTTTGAAAAATGTATTCAGGTTATGGATCAAATGGTTGAAGCAAATATTTTCAAGGTAGATATAACCGGCGGTGAACCTCTTGTAAGAAAAGATTTTTGGCAGTTGCTTGAAGCTCTAAAGAACAGAAAAATAACCATAATGACAATTTATAGCAACGGTTTTATGATAGATGATAATTTCCTTGATATGTTAGAAAAATATGATGTTTGTCCAAATGGATTTCATATCAGTTATGACGGATTGAATTGTCATGATTGGCTCAGAGGTGTAAACGGAGCAGAGAAAAAAGCAATTGAAGCAATTCAGATGATTAAAAAAAGAAATTATCATGTTACAGTGGGAACAGTGCTGCATATGGGTAATTTATCATCACTGCCTGAAACATATGAACTTATGAAAGAACTTGGGGTTGACTATTGGAAAATTTCTGCAATAGCAAACACAGGAAACTGTAGCAGGCAGGAAAATAAAGAGATCAGTGATAAGGCAGTCAAGTATGAATATCTCAGGCTGATAAAGCGCTATAGTGAGGAAAATGCGCCGCTTGATATCAGACTGGGAGCATTTTTTCAATGTCAGAAAAATCATTTGGAAGGCTGGAAAACTTCTTTCAGAACAGGCTGCGGAACATCAGAAAGATGCAGCGAGCATCTCTGTGAAATAGCAAGGATTTTTCCGTATCTTCTGCCGGACGGACGTCTGCTGCCATGTGTTACAATGAGTGGAACAAAAATGGAGAATATTGCACCTAATATTTTTAATGATGGGGTAAGTCTTTCAAAAGTATTGCACAAATCAGTTATTGATGATTTCTGTGATAAAACCTATGGCGATTTGTTTAAAAATAATGAAGAATGTAATATGTGTGAACATAAATTTTTTTGTTCAAGCTGTCGTGCAAATGCGCTGTATAACGGTGATTTTTATGATAAGGATATATCCTCCTGTATATTTAATAAGTGTGGATATCTTGATAAAATAAAAGCAGCCGTAAATCATAAAATTGATTGGAAAGGTGTTAATTGTTTAAATGATTTTTCATCAGATTTCTTCTGAGTCAGAAGGAAAACTTGAAGCTTTCAGACATTCCAATAGCTTTGCCGACACAACCTTTTCTATGTTTTATGCATGGAACGAACGCTTTCATTATACATACCGTAACTTTGGAAATTCTATTGCCGTATTAGGTAAGGATACGGACGGATTACAATGCTGTATGCTGATAGGAGTACGCAATATTACCAATTTGCCGGATATTCTTTTGGAATTATACAGATATTTTTATTCGATAAAACAGCCTCTTGTAATAAAGTATATCAGCGAAGATGAACTACCAATTTACAGTGATGCGGCTAAAAGGCTTAATTTGAATACGACGCTGTATTGTGATGATAAATACAGTGATTACATATATGAAACGGAAGAATTTATTTCAATGAAAGGAAACCGAAACAAAACCAAGCGAGGAGGATACAATTACCTTGAACGGTACTATCCGGGCATCAGATATGTAAGCTATAATCCGCAAAGGTACAACGACCTCATGAAAATATTCGATAACTGGTGTAGTATCCACAAATGTGAACAATGCTATTATGGCTGTGAGTGTAGAGCATTTGAACGTTTAATGGAGATTTACAATGACAAATTTCATAAAATCAGGGTATCATATGACGGAAACCAACCGTTGTCCTTTGCAGTGTGTGAGCAGATCAATGAGAATACCATGAGTTATTATTTTCAGAAAAATGCAAAGAGAATACGTGGACTTACATACTGGCTGAACAGACATATGGCTTTGGAACATGAAAATATAAAATATGTTAATCTTGGTGAGGATATGGGAATAGAAGGACTTAAAATGGATAAGACCAATTTGCACCCATGCAGAAAAAATCATAAATATCAAATATTATTGAGCGATGGAGCATATGAAAATGAATAAAAACGCATGGTTTAAAAAGAATAAAATTTTTGTACTGATTACATTGACTGTGATTTTATCAGCATTCATTAGTACGTTTTCGGAACATATCGGGGAAAATTCGTTCCGTGAAAATCTGCCACTTGAAAATCCGGTACGGCTTTATACGAGTGATAATAAAAATTACTGCATTTCAAATTCTTCCGAAACAATTCTAATTCTTGACTGTAAATACCGGCTTATCAATATCAGGCGGCAATAGCTTTAAAAAACGGCGATGTATATTTTACTTCCGAGAACACATTTCAAAAGATATACGACTCACGAAAGCACGATACGGCTGAATATTACAGTTTGATTTACGAGCTTACTTTTGATGAGAACAATCAGCTTTATCTATGTGATGTTGGGCTCAGAGAAATTTACAGCATAGATACTCAGAGCGGGAAAACTGAAACTATTATTCACAGCAATTCTTTTTCGGCATTGCAGACGGATACTTTTTCAAAAATGCCGTTATACACCGGAATCAACGTAAACAACGGCATTATTTCATTTTTGTCCGGAGAATATACCTATGACCAATCGGCTGATGAAGAATTTTATACTTATCAGCTTGTGTCAGTTTCAGAAAATGGTACACTATGCTTTAAGTCGGAAAATATCGGCATTTTAATGCGTAGAAGAATACAAATAATCGGAGTGTATCTTGCAATACTGCTGTTTGCGATAATTTTGATATATTCCGTAAATCGTACAATTAATCTGCTCAGAAAAAATAAGCCTGAAAAAAGTACTGTCATACAGCTTATAATGCTTGCAACAGCTCTTTCTGTGACCTTATGCGTATCCTATGTTATTTTCGATAATTGTAATAACAGGTATGTAAAAGAAACCGGTAAAAATCTTACAAACACCTCGTACCGCATCGGAGAAACTATCACGGCTTACGATATGGAAAATATCAATTCGCCTGATTTCTCACTTTCTGACAAATATCGGCAATTGGATGAAAAGGTCAATGCTGTTATTGGTGATAAGAATAATGCTGAAAATAATCTGTATTGTGTCATTTACAGGGTGAAAAAAGATATTGTATATGAGGTATATCGTGATGATGGCGTACACGGCAGTATGTACCCCATGGCTGGCAGTTTCGGTGGTTCTATCGAAGAACGTATCTCGGCAGAAAATGATTTTTATATTTCCTACGAAATTGAACTCAGCGAAGGTTCTTACATTTATTCTTTAGTTCCTGTCTATGATAATTCAGGAAATACAATTGCATTTATAGAAACTGGCATGGACTATGGCAAATTCAAAGATGAAACAAAAGCACTTTACATAAAAGTATTGATTGCAGCGGCAATGGCGGTTATCATTATTATTCTGTTATTTTCTGAAATTCTATGCGGTATCAATGCTGTTCGTATGAAACAGACAAGAAGAAAAACACATCAGATTTGTCCTCCGGAGGTCATTCGTCCGCTTGCGTTTATATTCTTTTTTATTGCTAATTTTTCTACCGCTTTTCTGCCAATCTACGGTACAAAGCTATGGAATGAAAAATTCCCCATGCGTGAGGAAATGGCGGCGGCTCTTCCCCTTACCATAGAGTCTGTCATGGCGGCAGCGGCAGCTTTTTTAGGCGGCTTTATTATCAGGAAAACGGGAGTACGCTTTATGTGTATCATAGGCGGTGGATGTTATGTTACCGGCGGATTGCTCTCTGCATTTGCCGGAAATTTGTGGACTCTTATTTTTGCAAACGCTATGTGTGGTATTGGAAGCGGTCTGCTTTCCATTGCATTGAATACATGGGCGGCAGGATATGAGGAGGAAGAAAACCAAAACAAGGGATTTATTCATATTAACGGCGCATTTCTTGCAGGAATGAACTGCGGATCGGTTGTCGGTTCGATCTTATTTGACGTATTAGGAGTTAAAACGGCTTTTCTGATGTCCGCTGCGGCATCCGGATTTTTGATTTTACTTATTTTGTATCTCATGGGAAATGTAAAAGTTTCCTTTGAAGAAGATGAAAAATCGTCAGGATCATTCCATGATCTTTTTGATAAGCGTGTGATACAGCATCTTTTGCTTATCTTTGCTCCATACATGATTTGCTCTTCCTTTTTGGAATATTTTTTTCCGATACAGGCAGACAGAAATAATCTTACCGCTATGCAGGTATCAATGGCATTTCTTATAAGCGGAATGATCTCCATTTACATCGGCGCATCTATTGCGGAATCTATTACCGCAAAGCTGGGAATAAAAAAATCTATGATTTTAGCGTCGTTCCTTTACGTTGCAGCGCTGAGCTACTTGGTTATCAGCCCGACAATATGGAACTGCTATGTCGTTATCGCTGTCTTTGCTGTTGCGAACAGCTTTGGCTTATCAGCGCAGTCAGTATATTATTCTTCTTTGCCGGCAGTAAAAAAGGCAGGACAGAGCAAGGCGTTAGGTCTAAACGATCTGGTAGAGAATATTACTCAAAGCTGTGGTTCTTTGCTTTTTGGTTCTCTTATTATTCTTGGATTCCAAAAAGGTATATTTTTGTTCGTATCAGTATTTGCAGCCATGCTTTTGTGTTTTGTTATTCTTGAAAGAAAACAGCATAAATCATGAATAATTTATACTATTACTTTTGTGTTTTATTTTGTGAATAGATGCAATGGCATCGAAAATATAATGAAAATTATATTTTCGGCGATTTAATTTTTGTTTTGTAAAAATATAGGAATTTAAAAATATAAAATCCCGACTTGCACACGGTACCTGATATTCAATGAAATAGCTATTTTACGTTATACATTATACAAAAATCATCAAATTTGGGAATTTGAATTCTAAAATTGCATATTTTTCACCTGTGAAAGTCCTAAATAACGATTCTTTTAGGTACTGTCTGCAAGTCGGGATTTTAAAAATATTAATAATTAATAATAGTTTGATAAAATGACATATAAAATAATATCAGGTGGAATACCGTCAAATAAACAAAAATATCCAGTTGTACATACCGCATTCCTTAAGGAAATTGCGGTATTTTTTTATTCAGCAGATTTCATCTTATTCATCCTATATTCCCTGTTATATGACAGTAAATTCAAAAATTGCGCACTTGTTTTTGAACGGGTGCGCTTTTTCTATGCCATAAAAAAGAGCGCTTATGTTGTGTTATAGCACATTATATAACAAACCAAAAGCTAACAATCCTTTGTATACTGATGATGAGGGCTGTTCCTTTATTTTAAGCGAATGGCAGACCTTTATCGGTAGGTATCCGTGATCTCCGAATTTTTGATACAACCTTTTATATCAAAAATTCAAAGTTCAGGAGGTTACGGAAGTGACAGATGTTACAGATACTAAGGCACAACAGTTTGATAAAGACTGTAAGCTGCTTAATTTACATTATGAGTACTGCGGTTGGACAGGAAAAGAGAAATGGGCGGTTATATCAGAACTGTCTGAAAAAGAACTGCTTGAAAAATATGCAGATTAACCCCTTACATACCCTTTGTTCTATTATCCTCAGAACAGGGAAAAGCTATTTTTAAGTCAAGGAAAAATGATCAGAAGCATAAAATGCGAATAGCAAGAACCGTAGATACTTTCAATTACGAGGATGGAGTGATTGAATATTTCCATAAAGAGCTTATTTCCTGTGCTGATCCGATCGAGGAAAAAGAAGCAAGACAGGAAGAGCAGGAAAATGAGAAGCTAAAGGCATTGGAAATAGAAAAGGTCAAAACTGTACTTTCATTGCTCAAACCTATTCAGAGAGATCGGCTTGTTAAAAATGTGTGCCTAAATTTAAGTTCTCGCAAAATTGCTTTGCAGGAAGGCGTAAATTACAGTTCGGTGGACAAGTCTATTCACGCCGCTAAGAAAAATTTTAAAAAAATTTATGAAACTCTGTAATTTTGGGTGTGCATTTTGATACTCCTTGTGCAAATAAGTGAAGGGGTGATTTCAATTCCGGATATGGAATACCCTTTCTACTTATTGAACGAGGTGAACAGAATGAGCATTACATCAAATAAAAGCGTTAATCGTGGGGAAATCTATACCTATGATTTCGGCGTTACGGAAGGCTCGGTACAAAGCGGACGCAGACCGGTATTGGTTTTGCAGGCGGATTCTTTTAATGAAAAAGCGCCTACCGTTATTGTCGCAGCCATTACAACGGTGATCAAAAAGAGGTATCTCCTCTCCCATGTTATTTTGGGAGAAAATTTTGGCTTGTCAAGACCGTCTATGGTTCTTTTGGAGCAGATACAAACGGTAAATAAGTCAAGCCTGACAGACTATATCGGGTATATTGACGATGAAAAGGTCTGGCAGAGGATAAACATCGTTCTCAAAAAGACATTTGGACTTTGGTTTCACAGCATTGAACGAACCGGAGATATTCGTTGTTTATGTCCGCTATGCCTGAAAGATTACAAGAACACGTCAAATTACATTGTCAGACGGCTTGATCCGCTGGCTTCCAAAAGGGTAAAATGCGATAAATGTAGCAATATGGGGTGGAACTATATTATATATGATAAGCGTACCAATTGCATACAAAGGAGGGGATAGAAATGAGCAATAGTGAAAAGTATTATGTTCCAATATGGCATAAATTAAATTTAACCATCGAGGAAGCAATTGCTTATACCGGAATCGGCAGAGCGAAGTTATATGAGATGACAAGTGAAGAAGATTGTCCTTTTGTATTATGGGTAGGAAACCGCAGGCTGATAAAAAGAGAAGTTTTTGACAAGTACATAGCAAAGATGTATTCAATTTAACTGGACTGTCAAGTTAGTGATAAGTCGATTCATATTATTGGCTTATCACTATTTTCTTATAAAAATACAGCAAAAGTCTTTTCAGATATACTTGATTTCAGGATAAAAAAGTGATATACTAATACTATAAGAT